>CAZMRN010000068.1:0-8704 GCA_964568575.1 uncultured Caulobacteraceae bacterium | reverse complement strand
GGACGCGCTCGTCGCCGAGCGCCTTGCGCAGAAACCGCACAGCCCCTGGGCGCGTCGCTTGGCCGCGCGCGCCCAAGCGATGGCGCCGGTCGAGAGCGCGATGGCTTCATCGTAGTTCAGCCGCGAACGGTCAGAATCAAAGCTTGCATCGCGAGCGGGCGATCGTCCCCCTCAGTCCGCTTCGCGGCCAGCTCCCCCGCGAGCAGGGGAGCAAAAAGAGGCGCTTCTTCTCAATAGAAGAAGCGCTCCTCCACCACTTTGCCGTTGCGCACGGTGTAGAGGCCGACTTCGTCCATCTGCATGCGCTGGCCGGTTTCCTTCGGCGTGACGTCGAGATGGAAATGCACGGCGAATTGGTCGCCGTTCACGAACGGGCCCTTCACCTCCAGGCCGTGCACGGTGTTGTTGGCGAACCACCATTCGCTTTTGCCGACGACGGCGGCCTTGCCGCGCACTTCGCGCATCGGGCCGTCCATCGCCTCGATGCTGACGACGTCGTCCGCCCAATATTTGTCGCCGGCTTCCTCGCCCTTGCCGGCGGCGCACAACGCGGTGAAGTCGCTCGCGATGTCTGCTGCGCTCATGACGCTCGTCTCCTCATGCTTCGCGTGCGACGCGCCGACTTGGCGCATCGATCAGCGATGAGAACAAAACATGATCAGGTGCGCCGCGTCCAGTGAAATGCGATCAATGACGCATGCAGGAGATTAGTGCAGCGTGCGCCGCCAGGCTTTGACGTCCTCGAAGGCGTCGGCGTTCTTGTGCAGCAGCATCGACAGCCGGCGCCACTCGGCGCGCGCATCGGGATCTTCGTCGATGCGGGCGCGGAGCTCGCGCACGCGCGCTTCGGCCTCGTCGCGGTTGATGGGGCTCCAGATGCGGCGCTGCGTCATAACGCTTTCTCTCGCTTCAATGCCGTGCCTCTCCCGCCGACACTATGGGCGGCGCACATGGCGAAGCTGTGACATCCGCCGCAGCGCCTACACGCCGAGTTCGTCCCAGCGGTCGAGATAGATGCGAAACCAGGGCGCGTAGCGGTGCGGGCGGGTGTACGCGTCGTCGCGGATGCGGCCGATCGGGGCCCAGTGCACGGCGGACACTTCCGCGCTGTCGGGCGCCGCGACCAAATCGGCCGCGCGCGCCTCGCCGCGGAACACGTGCACGCGCTCGACCTCGCGCAGGCCGTCGGTGACGTCGGCTTCGTAATCGATGACGTTGCGGGCGCTGAGCGGCAGGCGCAGCCCCATTTCTTCCCTCAAGCGTCGATGCGCGGCGTCGACGGCGCTCTCGCCCCAAGCGGGGTGTGAGCAGCAGGTGTTCGCCCACAAGCCGCCGCAATGATACTTGCCCGGCGCGCGTTGCTGCAGCAGCAGCGCATCGCCGTCCATCACGAAAACGGACACGGCGAGATGCAGCGCCCCTTCGCGGTGCGCCTGCATCTTTTCGATCGGAAACAACGATCCGTCCGCGGCGATTCCGGGAATCAGCGCCGCCGGCGCGTCGCTCACGCGGCGGCGGAGGAGCGGCTGAGCGCGCATTGCGACCACAATTCGGACAGGGCGTGGACCAGGTGGTCAATGTCGGCGTCGCTGTGCAGCGGCGAAGGCGTGATGCGCAAGCGCTCCGTGCCGCGCGGCACGGTGGGGTAATTGATCGGCTGGATATAGATGCCGTAGCGATCGAGCAGCCAATCGCTGATCTGTTTGCACTTCACCGGGTCCTTCACCATCACCGGAATGATGTGGCTGGGATTGTCCATGCATGGGATGCCGATCGCCTCCAGCCGCTTGCGCACCTTGGCGACGCGCTCCTGGTGGCGCATGCGCTCGATCTGGCTGGCCTTCAGGTGCTGGATGCTGGCGCGCGCGCCGGCGGCGACAGACGGCGGCAGCGCCGTGGTGAAGATGAAGCCCGAGGCGAAGCTGCGGATGAAATCGCACATCGCCGTCGATCCGGCGATGTAGCCGCCGAACACGCCGAACGCCTTGCCGAGCGTGCCCTCGATGACGGTCAAACGGTGCATGACGCCGTCGCGCTCCGCGATGCCGCCGCCGCGCGGGCCGTAGAGGCCGACGGCGTGGACTTCGTCGAGATATGTCATGGCGTTGTGCTTGTCGGCGACGTCGCAGATGGCGGCGATCGGCGCGATGTCGCCATCCATTGAATAGACCGACTCGAACGCGACGAGCTTTGGCCGCGCCGGATCGGCCGCGGCGAGCTTGCGGTCGAGGTCTTCGATGTCGTTGTGCTTCCACAGCACGCATTCCGCGCGGCTATGGCGGATGCCCTCGATCATGGAGGCGTGGTTGCCGGAATCGGAGAAGACGATGCAGCCCGGAATTTTCGCGGCGAGCGTCGACAGCGACGCCCAGTTCGACACATAGCCCGAGGTGAAGAGGAGGGCGGCTTCCTTCTGATGAAGGTCCGCGAGCTCAGCCTCGAGCAGGACGTGATAATGGTTTGTGCCCGAGATGTTGCGCGTCCCCCCGGCGCCGGCGCCGCAACGGTCGATCGCCTCGTGCATGGCGGCGAGCACTTTGGGGTGCTGGCCCATGCCGAGATAATCGTTCGAGCACCACACGGTGACGTCCGAGACTGCGCCGTCCGCGTGCCGCGCCGCACGGGGGAATGCGCCGCGCGCGCGCTCCAGATCGGCGAACACGCGATAGCGGCCCTCGGCGCGAAGCGCGTCCAGTTCCCGATTGAAAAAATCTTCGTAGTTCATTGTTTTTCTCACTGGTTCGGGCGCTGGGCGGCGCGTGAGGACGGTAGACGAGATCGGCTGTCTTGAGAAGCGCGAACCGCTCGCGGAAGCGCCCATCGCCACAGGACATCGTTTGGATTTGCGACAAACATGAAGGCGTGCTCGAGCAAGGCGAGGCTCGCCATCGCGGCGAGCAGGGAATAGCCGACGCGCTCGTGCCCCGTTGCATCCGGCGCGAAGGCGATTCCGGCGAAGGCCAGACACGTCGCCATCCCGAACGCCATCGACACGGGGAACAGCCCGTTCATCCGCTGGTCGCGGAAATAGCTCGCCAGATACGCCATGTGCGCGGGCAGGAAGGCTTCGCTGCGGTGCGGCGCGCCGAGAAACAGGTTGAATTTCGCGCTCAGCCGCATCGCCCACAACAAGCCGAACGTGAGCGCGGCGATCTGGTTGGGCTGGCCCCAGCTCAAGGCGATGAGCGCGACGAGCGTGGCCGCCAGCGCCAGTTCGTGATGGATGACGGTCGCCGCGGCGAGCTTGAAGCGCGACCAGCCCTCAGCCCCTTGCGGACACGCGCTGGTGCGCGGACCGGCGATGAAGCCCATCAGGAAGCTCATCTCGTGCCAGCCCCACACCGCAAGCGCGGCGATGAAGGCGATATAGGCGTTGGCCCCTGTCGCGGCGTTCGCGGTGTCGGCGATCGCGAAGCAGCCCCAAGCCGCAAGCCCGGTGGCCGCAGCGAAGCTCCAGCCGTGCGTGGCGCGCGGCAGGCGATCCAGCCACAAGATCAGGCCGGTGGAGAACCACCAGAGAAACAGCGCAAACGCGAGGGGGGCCAGAAGGGCGAGCACGAGGCTTCAGATCACCAGACCGGCGCCATGCGCGCGCTTGCCGGCAGATCGTTGCGCACGGTCGGCAGCGTCATCAGCGTGAGGAACGCGCCGGCGATGCGCGCGCCGTGCGTCACCCGCGCGAGCGCCTGGGCTGCGCCGCCCTTCTGCGCCGCTGTGGCCATCGCATCCGCCGCGATGCGGATCGTCTCCAGGCTTCGGCGGAACTTGGGATGATCGAGATCGAGGGTGAAGGGGAAGGTCTGCTTGGTGATCTCGTTGCAGATGCGGAAGACGCGGTAGTCGTAATCGGTCGGGTCGAGGCCGAGGGCGGCGTGGAAGGCCGGCCGCGCGTGATCGCGCACATACATTGTGGCGTAGACCGACACGAGGAAGAATCGGATCCAGAAGCGATTTCCGCCGCGCAGCAGCGCGGGGTCGGCGCGCATCAGGATGGCGAACGCCTCGCCATGGCGGAACTCGTCGGCGCACCATTCCTTGAACCAGGAAAAGATCGGATGGAAGCGCAGGTCGGGGTTGCGCTCCAGTTGGCGGAAGATCGTGATGTAGCGCGCATAGCCGATCTTCTCGGACAGATAGGTCGCGTAGAAGATGAATTTCGGCTTGAAGAACGTGTATTTCTTGGCCTTCGTCAGAAAGCCGAGATCGACGCCGATGCCGTAATCCTTCAGCGCTTCGTTGATGAAGCCGGCATGGCGCGATTCATCGCGGCTCATCAGCTTGAACAAGGTCTTCACGTCAGGGTTCTGGGCGCGCTTGGCGATCTCGGCGTAAAGCACGCAGCCGGAGAATTCGGCGGTGATGGAGCTGACGAGAAAATCCGTGAACTCGCGGCGCAGGGCGGGCGGCAAATCCTCCAGCTTATTGGTGAAGGCTTCGGCGCGGCGGAAATGGTTCTTGTTCGGGTCCGCCGCCATTTCGGCGATCAGCGCGTCCCATTCGGCGCGCACGGGGGAGACGTCGATGCGATCCATTGCGTCGAAATCGGTGGTGTAGAAGCGCGGCGCGAGAACGGTGTCCTCCTGCGCCATGCGCGTCGTTTGGTTGATCGGCGCGTCGAGCGGCGCATCGAGCGTCAGGGTGGTCATGGCGCCAGTCTCCTTGGCGTGAAGCTCACTTCGTACAATTCCGTCAGCAGAAACATGCCGGACCAGCGCGTCAACATGCGTCGCAACAGGCCGGCGCGTTTGATTGTCGCTGTGCGGCGCAGCACGATCTTGTCGCCGAAGCGCGTGCGGATCGGCGGGCCGTGCACGCGCACCTCGTCGCCGGGCTGCAGATCGTCATGCGCGTCGAGCGCGACATGGGCGTGCAGCCACGAGGCGCTGTCCTCGATCTCGATCGTGCACAGCGTCTGGCGCGTGCGCGGCGCGAAGAGGGTGCGCGCGCTCATCACGCGCCGACGAGCAGGCGGGCGAAGGCGTCGCGATTGTCGGCGCCGAACGCGTTCAATTCGATCGTGCGGTCGGTCTCGGGATCGGTGAGGCTGAGCCGACCATTGGCGTACATCGCCAAGCGGAACGGGGCGGCTGCGCCGATGTCGCGCATCTCGCGATGACGCGCCATGCCGCGCATGACGCCGCGAATGAAACCGTTCGTGCCCGGCGCCGCGACGAACACGACCTGGTCGCGCTGCGCGTCGATGACCTGAACCGACCCGTCGGCGCCGTCGCGGAAGATCAGATCGCGGCTCGCCAGAAGCGCGACCTGCGTCGTCTCTGCGCCGGTCGCCGCGTTGGCGCTCAGCCGGCCATAGGCGGCCGCGCCCATCGCGGCCGCAATCAGCACTGCCGCGCCGATGAGCGCTGCACGTGGGATCGGCTCGTTGTGGGGCGAGGACATGGTTTCGCTCCTTCTAAGCTGCGACCGGCGCGCCGATATGCGCGCCGGCGTCGCCCGCCGCGGCGCTGGCGACGATCGTCTGCGGCGCATGCGCGCGGATCGCTTCCGTCAATACCGCCGCAACGGCATGGACATCCGCCAAGGCGCGCAGCGCGGGTTGCGCCGGCGTGAGATTCCAGGGGCGCACATGCGGCCACAGCATCGGATAGGCGATCACGTTCTGGCGCCCGAGCGTCAGCGCGATATCGCCTGCGCCGTCGCGATGCGCCTTGAGCGCCGCGCTATGGATGATCGAGAACGGAATATTGATCGCCTTCTGGATGGCGACGCCGAAGCGCAGCACCAGCCGCTTCGAGGTGATCGTGTACACCGTCGTGCGCGCCATCAGCACGGAGAGGCCGCATAACAGCGCGAGCGTCAGGCCGGCGCCGATCAGCGGCCCCAGCAATTGCCCGGTCGCCTCCGCAAGCGACGCGCCCGCGGCCGAAGCCGTACTCGCCCGCCACGCCATCATCGCCAGAAAGTACGCAGCGACCAGGCGCACATGAAACACGCGCACCGCCATCACCCGCCAGTCCGGCGCGCCTTGCCAGATCAGGCGTTCGCCGTCCGGCAGGCGCTCCGGCAAGCCGCGCACCGGTTCGTCGTCATGCTCTCTCACAGCCAGGGCTCCGAGCGTGCGGGGGTCGCGTAGAGCAGGCCTGCGCCGTAATAGGCGGAGACGCGCTCTTCCTCGTCGCGGGTGATCTGATCGGGATTGGCGAGCGCGGGCGCGCCGGCGAATTGCGCGCCGAGCACGGCGTGCGTCTTCGCGCGGTTGCGGCCGCGTTCGATGGTCACCAACGGCATCGGGATCAGCACGCGCCGGCCGCCCGAAGCGAGCTCGACCTCGAGATAGCGGATCAAATACTCCGAGCGATCCACCCAGACGTCGGAGATTTTTCCGGCCTCGACATTATCGGCGCCGACCATCTTCATCCCCTTCAGGCGCACATCGCGCTTGTCGAGATAAAACGTCTTGTCGACGCGCAGCGGCACGATGCGCGGGCCGCCATGCGCCATCACGTCCGGCTTGGTGGAGCGCTGCGCATAGGCGCCAGGTCCCACGCCCGCCTGCATCGGATCGCCCGTCGGCTCAAGCGGCGAGCCGGCCCACGGCGCGGTGCGATGCGCCTTGAGTTCGCGCGTGTCGCGCCGTCCGCTCGGCGCAGTGAACGTGCCGCTGTTGTTGGGGAGGCGAAAGGTCTTGGGCGGCGCGGTGAAAAGCAATCCGCCGAGCGGTTCATGCCTGCCGCTGACGTCATCCTCCAGCGGATAGCCTTCGCGGCGATCCTCGCGCCGCAGATAAATGATCAGGCCGAAGAAGAAGAGGAAGAAGGCGTAGAGCACCCACTCCGTCACATCGAGGCCGCCGTTATACACTTGGTCCATGGCGCTTCTCCTCAGGCCATTTACGTTGGGAATTCCGCCAAGCCGAACTTGACGGGCGGTTGGTTTGCATGCGGGCGCACGCCGTGGCGCGCGAGCGGGCCGATGGCGACGAGCGCCAGAAACAAAAGCCCTATCTCAAGATGATAGACGACCATGTAGCTTGTGGCCGGGCCCGACAGCGCAGGGCCGAGCGCGCCATGCGCCGACAAGGCGCCGACGCCGTCGCGCATCAAGCCGCCGACTGCGATCGCAGCGCCGGACGCCGTCGCCTGCACGGCGCCCCAAGCGCCGAGCGCGATGCCTGAGCCGCCGTCGCGCGACAGCGCCATCGCCGCCGTCAGCGTGCCGACCGAGAACATCCCGCCGCCGACGCCGATGATGGCGACGCCGATGCAAAACAGACCCGGCGAATTCATCGGCGCGGCCAGAATGACCAGCGAAAACGCCGCAACGCCGATCAACGCGCCAAAGCCCGCGAGGCGTTGCGAAGGCGCGCCCTGGGCGAGATTTTGCGCAGCCGCCGCAAAGCCGATCAGCATGCCTGTCGCCCACAAGGCGGTGAGCGCGGTGGTCTGCGCCACGCTCAAGCCCATGACTTCCGCGCCATACGGCTCCAACAGCACGTCCTGCATGCTGAAGGCGGCCGCGCCGAAGCCGGTGGCGGCGAGCAGGCGGCTTGCGCCCCCGCCCTGAACGAGGGCGCGCCATTCCTTGCGGAACGAGGGCTTCTCGGCGTCGGCGTTTGGGCGCGTGCGCCGCCACGGCTCCTGCTTCCACAGCGCTGCGACGTTGAGCGCCATGGTGACGACGGCCGCGCCTTGAATCACCTGAATCAGGCGCACCGCGGAGAACTCCGTCAACAGCGCGCCGAACAACAACGCGCTGATCAGCATGCCTGCCAGCAGCATCACATAAAGCAGCGCCACGACGCGCGGGCGGCTGTCTTCCGGCGCGAGATCGGTGGCCAGCGCAAGCCCTGCGGTTTGCGTCGTGTGCATGCCGATCCCGGTCAGCAGAAAGGCGACCGCAGCGGCCGCGACGCCGATCCATTGCGGGCCGTGCGTGTCGCCCGACAGGATGAGCAGCGCGAACGGCATGATCGCCAGGCCGCCGAATTGCAGCATCGAGCCGAACCAGATGTATGGCCCGCGCCGCCAGCCGAACATCGAGCGATGCGCATCGGATTTGTGCCCGATCAGCGCGCGCAGCGGCGCGAACGCGAGCGGCAGCGCCACCATCACCGCCACGAGAGCGCTGGGGATGCCCATCTCTACGATCATCACGCGGTTGAGCGTGCCGGTGAGCAGCACCGCCGCCATGCCGACGGACACCTGAAACAAGGCCAGGCGCAGCAGGCGCGGCAAGGGGAGGTCGTCGCTTGCGGAATCCGCAAACGGCAAGAGCTTCATGGCCCATTCCCGCCACAAGGCGGCGTTGGCGGGCTCACGGTTCATCCGCGACGCAGCTCCAGCGCATGGGAGATGTAAAAGCCGCTTGAAATCTGCGCATTGCGCTGGATCGACCAGCGCGCAAGCGCAGGCTCCGCCGCGATCAGATCGCGCAGGCGCCGCTCGCTGATCGGCTCGATCGCCGGCGCGCGATCCGCGCGCGGGAACAATTTCCCGGCTGCATGCATCAGCGACAGCGCCGGCGTCTGCGGGGCGTAGGTGAACACGATCGCCTTGCGCGTGCGTCCAGCGAACACGCCGAGCGCGCGCACGATTTCAGCTGCGGGGTAATGGATCAAAGAATCCATCGCAGCGACATAATCGAAGGCGCCGAGCGTGGGATCGAGCATGTCGCCTGCACGGAAGGCGAGACGCGTCTCGTCGAGATCGCGCGGCGCGCGGTCGATGGCGACGTCGATGAGGCC
>CAZMRN010000067.1:4316-8875 GCA_964568575.1 uncultured Caulobacteraceae bacterium | reverse complement strand
CGGGCTCAGCGGGAGCTGGCCTCACGCCTTGGCCTGGAGGCGGCGCGCATCGGAAGCTTGAGCTTCATTCTGCGCTATTGGCCGGGCCCCCTGGAGCCCATCGCCGAGCTCGTGGACCGGGCGCGGGGCGCTCTGGTGTCGACGGAAAGGGCGCTTTTGGCCGTCGCCATGCTCACCGTACCCTGACCCTGTTGCGCCGCGTCCACGCTGGCGCGGCGGCGCGCGCGCGCCGGAGGTTTCTGCTTGACACCAGGGCGCGACAAAGGGAACTCCCTAAATTAATTGGCCGAGTGATTAATTATTCTCGGCCTAGGGAGGATTTTATGCAGACGAAATGGACGGTCGCCTTGTGCGCCGGGGTGAGCCTTGCCGCCTTCGCCGCGCCGGCCTTCGCGCAAACGGCGGAAACGGAAATCGTGGTCACCGCGCGGCGCACGGCGGAAAATCTCCAGGACGTGCCGGCCTCGGTGTCGGCGTTCTCCGCCGAGACGCTGGAGCGCATCGGCGCCGGCGACGCCACCGGCCTGCAAGGCTCGGTGCCGAACCTCAACATCGTGCAGGGGCGCGGCTCCTCGAACGCGACGAACATTTATATCCGCGGCGTCGGCCAGCCGGATGCGCTGCAGACCTTCGATCCCGCGGTCGGCTTCTATGTCGACGACGTCTATTATTCGCGCATCCGCGGCACGCAGCTCGATCTGTTCGACGTCGAGCGCGTCGAGGTGCTGCGCGGCCCGCAGGGCACGCTCTACGGCAAGAACACGATCGGCGGCGCGGTGCGCGTCATCACGCGTCAGCCGAGCCAGGATCCGCACGGCTTGTTCCAGGTGACGGTCGGCGATTACGGCCAATTGGAAGCGAAGGTCGCAGCGTCTGGCCCGGTGTCCGACACGCTGGCGCTGGGCGGCGCGCTGTTCGGCGCTTCGCGCAACGGCTACGTCACCAATCCGGTGACGCGCGAAGAGTACAATGACCGCAATGTCTGGGCGACGCGCCTGGGCGCGACCTGGACGCCGACCTCTGCGCTCACCGTCAATCTCAGCGCCGATTATGCCGAAGAGAACAACGCGCTCGTCATGGGCCAACCGCTCAACACGTTGACGACGCTGTTCGGCGTGCCGATCCTGGTGCTGCCGACCACGGTTCCGGAATACAATTTCACCGCGCGGGCGACGCCGGGTCTGCCGAACTCCACCGAACTCACGCATTGGGGCGCTGCGCTGCATGTGAGCTGGGAGGTGAACGACGCGATCACGCTGCGTTCGATCACCGCTGTTCGCGATCTCGACTATACCGACTATATCGACATCGACGCCACGCAGCTCGAAACCGGCGACGTGCTCGTCGATGTCCGGCAGGATCAGATCAGCCAGGAATTTCAGGCCAATTATGAGGGCGAGCGCCTCACGCTGGTCGGCGGATTGTTCTACATGGAAGAAAACGTCGCCTCGCACCAGGAGGCGTTCGCCGACGATCTGCTCACCGGGCCGGGCGGCTTCACCTTCCTGCGCACCGTGGACGACGATCTCACCACCACCAGCATGGCCGCCTATGTCAACGCCGCCTACGCGCTGACCGACCGCCTCAACGTGTCGGCGGGCGTGCGCTACACGGAGGAGGAGAAGGACTATTTCCGCACCACCTCGACCTTCTCCAATTTCCCCGGCCTGACCGCGAACCCTGCGTTCCGTTTCAGAATCGACGACACCTGGACCGACACCTCGCCGATGGCGTCGATTGATTTCGAGGCGACGGAGAATGTGCTGCTCTACGGCCGCGTCGCGCGGGGCTACAAGTCCGGCGGGTTCAACGGCCGCGCCAACAATCCCGGCGAACAGGCGCCCTACGAGCCCGAAACCGTGACGTCCTATGAGGCGGGCGTGAAATCGAGCTGGCTCGACAACGCGCTGCGGGCGAACGTTTCGGCGTTTTACAACGAATACGAGGATTTCCAGGCGCGCGTGTCGGGCTTGACCACTGATCCCGGCACCGGTCTGCCCAGCCCGGAATTGACGGTGCTCAACGCCGGCTCGCTGGAAATCTCCGGCGCCGAGCTTGAGCTGGCCTACAGCCCCGTGCCTGCGCTGCTGCTCGACGCGCAGGTCGGCTATCTTGACGCGCAATACGGCGAGTTCGCCGACGTGCGCTTCACCGCCTTTGGCGGCAGCCGCGCGTTCCAGGAGCCGGCCTTCTCGCCGGATTGGACGGCGCGTTTCGGCGCGGCCTATGAATTTGATCTCGCCAATGCGGGCTCGCTGCGTCTCGCCGGTTCGGCGCGCTTCCGCTCGCGTCACGCGCTGGCGATCGACAACACGCTCACCAATTCCCGCACCGAGATCCAAGGCCTGTTCCAGGACGATTACTGGCTCTACGACGCAAGCCTGTTGTGGACCGCGGAGAACGGCGTCCTGAGCGCGGGTCTTTATGGCCGCAATCTGGGCGACGAAGTCTATCGCACCGACGGCCAGGAATTTTCCTCCGTCGGCAATATCCGCACCGTGTATTACGGCGCCCCGCAGACCTGGAGCTTCGTGGTCACCGCCAAGTACTGACGCGCAGCGCGCATCGGCCCATTGAAGCGCAGGCGGCGGCCCCGTCTGCGCTTCTTTTTTTCCGCCCACTCGCCTTGACGCTGCGGCACGCCCTTAGCATGTCGGAAAACATGAGGAGACGCAGACGATGAGCGCGGCGCAGATCGAAGGCTTCGCCACGGACCAGTTCGCCGGCGTGCGCGCCGCGTTCGCGGAGAATTTCGCCAAGGGCGACGATATCGGCGCCTCGGTGTGCATCACCAAGGACGGCGAGACGGTGGTCGATCTCTGGGGCGGCCACGCCGATGCGGAGCGCACACGGCCCTGGACGCGCGACACGATCGTCAACGTCTATTCCACCACCAAGACCATGACGGCGCTCACCGCGCTCATGCTGGCCGATCGCGGGCTCATCGATTTCGATGCGCCGGTCGCGCGCTATTGGCCGGAATTTGCGCAAAACGGAAAGCAAGACGTCAAGGTCAGCCATTTGATGGCGCATACGGCGGGCTTGCCCGGCTGGACCGAGACGCTCGCGCCCGCAGACATCTATGATTGGGACAAGGCCACCAGCCTGCTCGCCGCCCAGGCGCCGATGTGGGCGCCGGGCGCTGAGGCTGGCTATCACGCGCTCACGCAAGGCTATCTCGTCGGCGAAGTGATCCGCCGCGTCAGCGGCAAGAGCGTGGGAACCGTATTTCGCGAAGAGATCGCCGGCCCGCTCGGCGCCGATTTTCATATCGGCCTGCCGGAAAGCGAGGATCATCGCGTCGCCGATCTCGTGCCGCCGCCGGTGCTGGCGCCGCTCAGCGCCGATGGCCAGCAATCGGAGGAGGAGCGCCGGATCTTGAGCAATCCGCCGCTCAATCCGCGCGACACGCGCACGCGCGCCTGGCGCGGCGCCGAGATTCCCGCCGCCGGCGGCACGAGCAATGCGCGCGCGGTGGCGGAAATTCACGCCGTCTTCGTCAATGGCGGCGCATCCAAAGGCAAGCGCATTTTGAGCGAGGCCGGCGCGCGCAAGGCGCTGGAGCTCCAATTCGAAGGAACCGACCGCATCCTGCGCATGCCGGTGCGCTACGGCCTTGGCTTCGGCCTTGCCGGCGGAACCGTGCCATTCCCTAATCCCAATTCGATGTTCTGGGGCGGCTATGGCGGCTCGCTCGCGCTGATCGATTTCGATGCGCGCACGACGTTTGCGTTCGTGATGAACAAAATGGGCGCAACGACCGTCGGCGATCTGCGCGCCTTCTCCATCGCCATGGCGATGTGGGACGCGCTGCGCGGGTGAGGCGCGTGGCGCGTTTTTGAAAGCGCGGCCTCCCTGGCGCCGGTATCGTTCGCGAGCGGCGCAGGGAGAGGGCGGCATGGAATGGGTTGTGAAGGCGAGTTGGTTCGCGCTTGCGGGCATCCACGCTGCGCCGGCGGCGGGCGCGTTTTCGCCTGCGCTCGTCGAGCGGCTCTACGGCGTAGCGCCGGGCGGCGCGTTGGGCGTTCTGTTGAGCCATCGCGGCGGCTTGTTCCTTGCCATCCTCACCTTGACGATCTGGGCAGCCTTCGAGCCGGGCGCCCGTCGCGCCGCAGCCGCCGCGACTGCGGTCAGCGTGATCAGTTTCCTGGTGCTTTATACACGCGCCGGCTTGCCTGAGGGCCCGTTGCGCACGATCGCGCGCGTCGACGCTTTCGCCTTGCTTCCGCTGGCGATCGTCGCGTTCGACGCCTGGCGCGGGCGCGCCTGAGGCCGGATTGTGGCGTGCGCGCACCTGCGCTTTCGGCCGCCGTGCGCTAAGCTCCTCGGCATGGCCGATCGCGCGTCACGCATCCTGATCGACGGCGCGCGGGCCGCGTATCTGGGGCCGAGCCTCAAGCTCGCGCCGCATCGCGTATCGGTGGCGGTGGCCGCGATCGGGATCGAGCGCGCCTTTTGCTGCACGATGTTCGGCGCAGCGCCGGTCAGCCGCATGACGCGCCTGGCCATCGTGCCGCCGGGCGCGCGCCATCACATCGACGCGCAGGGAATGATGGCGT
>CAZMRN010000067.1:0-4306 GCA_964568575.1 uncultured Caulobacteraceae bacterium | reverse complement strand
CGACGCGGCGAGCGACGATTACGCCGCTATGGCCCAAAAGTTGGCGTGCGCGGGCGATGCGGAATCGGCTGCTGCGCACGACGCGTGCGCCGCGCTGGCGCGAACGATGTGCGCGCCGGCGACGCTGATGGATGCCTTGGCGCGCATCCTGCACTTGCCGCCCAAGCCGCAGACGGACGGCGCACTGGCGCCCATCATTCGCGCGCTGCACGATGCGCCGCAGCGCTTTCACAGCGTCCGCGACGCAGCACTGCTGGCCGGCGCGTCAAGCCGCCAATTCCAACGCGCGTTCACGCGGGTGACGGGCGTGTCGCCGCTATCGCGCCTGGGCGCGGATGCGCGCCGTGGCGATGCAGCTGCGCGACGGCGCCACGCTGACGAGCGCCGCCCACGAAGCAGGCTTCTCCAGCTCGGCGCATTTCAGCGCGACCTTCCGCGCCATGTTCGGCTTGAGCGCGTCAACGCTGCTTGCGGGCGGCGTGGCGATCGAGGTGATGTGAGGGCGCGTGTTACCGCCCTTTGGCAGGCTCCGCACAGTCGCGCCGCCGGTGACGCTGCTATCGCTCCACACAAGCCATGGGCAATTGCGCCGCCCCTACCGCTCCACGCACAGCATTACTGGATGCGCCGAGACTACCGCTCCACACACAGCGCAATGCCCATGCCGCCGCCGATGCACAAAGTGGCGAGGCCCTTCTTCGCGTTGCGGCGGCGCAGTTCGTAGAGAAGCGTGGTGAGGATGCGCGCGCCGGAGGCGCCGATCGGGTGGCCGATGGCGATGGCGCCGCCATTGACGTTCACCTTGGCGGGATCCCAGCCCATGTCCTTGTTCACCGCCAGCGCCTGCGCGGCGAAGGCTTCGTTGGCTTCGATGAGATCGAGGTCGCCGGCTTTCCAGCCGGCCTTCTCCAGCGCGGCCTTGGAGGCGGGGATCGGGCCCGTGCCCATCACGGAGGGATCGACGCCGCGCGAGGCGAACGAAGCGATGCGCGCCAAGGGTTCGATCTTGCGGCGCTCGGCTTCCTTGGCGGTCATCAGAACGATCGCGGCGGCGCCGTCATTGATGCCGGAGGCGTTGGCGGCGGTGACGGTGCCGTCCTTCTTGAAGGCGGGCTTGAGCTTGGCGGCGGCTTCGATCGTCGCGTCATGGCGGATGTATTCGTCGCGATCGACCGTCACGTCGCCCTTGCGCGTGGAATAGGTGACCCGCGCGATCTCATCGACGAACTTGCCCGCTTTCTGCGCGGCCGAGGCCTTGAGCTGCGATTCGGTGGCGAAGCGGTCCTGCTCTTCGCGGGTGATCTGCCATTTCTCGGCGACGTTCTCCGCCGTAATTCCCATGTGGTAGCCGTAGAACACGTCGGTCAGGCCGTCCTTGATCATGGAATCGGCGAACTCGAGACCGCCCATTTTCTGCCCGGCGCGCAGATGCGCGACGTGGGGCGCAAGGCTCATGCTCTCCTGGCCGCCGGCGACCACGATGGCCGCGTCGCCGGCCTTGATCTGCTGATAGCCGGTGGCGACGGCCCGCAGACCCGAGCCGCACACCTGGTTCAAGCCCCAGGCGGGGCTTTCGTCCGGCACGCCGGCGGCGCGGCTGGCCTGGCGAGCGGGGTTCATGCCGTTGTTGGCGGTGAGCACTTGGCCGAGCACGACCTCGGATACGTCCTTGGCGTCGACGCCGGCGCGCTGCAGCGCAGCGACGATCGCGGCCTTGCCGAGTTCGTGCGCCGCCAGATTGGCGAACGCGCCGTTGAACGACCCCACCGGGGTGCGGGCGGCTGCGGCGATCACGATGTCAGTTGCGGCCATAGGCGGCTCCTCCGGAATTGTCGTTCTTCGGCAACCTGTTTGCACGAGGCAAAGCCTAAATCCAAGCGAGACGGCGCGGCCGGGCTCTCGCTGGGGAAGCGAAACGCGGCGCCGCAATGCAATAAAGCAGCGCCCCATCCTTGCGTTGCGGCGCACAAAAGGCGAGTCTGGCCTGGGCGAACACGGTTCGCGGCCCCTTGTCTGGCCGCGGACGCAAGCGAAGGTGACCAGGCGTGGCGGATCAAAGCGGCGGCGCAAGCGACGCGAAGCAGGCCCAGGCCGAGCCGATCGTCATCAAGAAGTACGCCAACCGGCGGCTCTACAACACCCAGACCAGCGCCTATGTGACGCTCGATCATTTGAGCGAAATGGTGCGCGAGGGGCTCGATTTCGTCGTGCTCGACGCCAAGACCGGCGAGGACATCACGCGCTCGGTGCTGACCCAGATCATTTTCGAGCAGGAAAGCCGGGGGCAAAACCTATTGCCCGTCCAGTTCCTGCGCCGCCTGATCCGGTTTTACGGCGATTCCATGCAGGGCTTCCTGCCGGCCTATCTCGAGATGAGCATGGAGAGCTTCCACCGCCAGCAGGATCAGCTGCGTGAGCAAATGACCCGCACCTTCGGCGGCCGCAATCCGATGACCGCGTTCGAAGAGCAAACCCGCCAGAACATGGCGATGTTCGAGCAGGCGCTGCGCATGTGGTCGCCCTTCGCGGTCGGACAGCCGCCCTTGCGCTCCGCCGCCGAACGACCCCCCGAGTCCGCCGCGGATGACGCGGTCGCCGATCTGCGCAAGCAGATGGAGGCTATGCAAAAACAGCTCGACCAGCTGACGCCGCAGCGCAAACCCTAGCCGCCAACGCCCTCTCCCCCTTTGCAGGGGGAGAGGGAAGCGCCCTTAATGGGCCGGCGGGATTAGCACGCGGTCGATCACGTGGATCACGCCGTTCGAGGCGCCGACGTCGGCGGTGACGACGCGGGCGCCGTTCACGGTGACGCCCTGGCGGCCGTCGACCTGCAGGCGGCGGCCTTCGACCGAGGTCGGCGTCGCCGTGCGGCCCGACAGATCAGCCGCGGTCACCCGGCCGGGGACCACGTGATAGGTCAGGATGCGGGTCAGCTCGGCGCGGTTTTCCGGACGCAAGAGGCGCTCCACCGTGCCCGCAGGCAAGGCCGCGAAGGCGGCGTCGGTCGGCGCGAAGACGGTGAACGGGCCGGGGCCCTTCAGCGTGTCGACAAGGCCGGCGGCCTGCACGGCGGCCACCAGCGTGCCGAACTGACCGGCGCCGACCGCAACGTCGACGATGTCGCCTTGGGTCTGGGCTTGCGCATGGTGCGCCATGGGGCGGACGGCGGTTTTGACGCAGTCCGCGCTCGCGATCGGGGCGGCGGCGAGCAGGGCTGCGAGAGACAGGGCGGCGGTGCGCAACATCAAAGGCTCCTTGGGACATGTTCATGACAGCGCCATCATTTTATATGGCATATGTAATACGAAATGAGCGCCTCACCGGTTCCCAAGATTGCGAAGATTTCAGCCCGGCGTGGCCGCGTCCGCGCCGTTTTCGCCTCGACGGCGCCGCGTTTGCGCAGCGACAATGACGACATGAGCGTGTGGACAACCATTCTCGCCCAGGCCCAGGGCGCATTCGATCAAGGCCGCGACGCGCCGCAGCCAGACAGCCCGGACGGCTGCGCGCCGCGTCCGGGCGATGTCGGGTTCACCACCGCGGTCATCGGGCTTGCGGCGAAGATGGCGCGCGCCGACGGCGCGGTGACGGACGCCGAACTCGCCGCCGCAGCCCAAGTGTTTCGTCCCCCGCCCGGCGAAGAGGCGAATTTTCGCCGCGTGTTCGCGCTCGCCAAACAATCGGTCCACGGCTTCGAGAGCTACGCCAAGCAGATCGGACGCAAATATCGCGCCCAGCCCTGTCTGCTCGAGGACGTGCTCGACGGCCTGTTCCACATCGCCGCCGCCGACGGCGCGATCGCTGGGCCGGAAGTGCGATACCTCAAAACCGTGTCAGAGCATTTCGGCTTCAGCGACATCGAGTTCCGCCGCATCAAGGCGACCAATCTCGGCCCCGATCCGGGCGATCCTTACGCCATCCTCGGCCTCTTGCCGGGCGCGACCCTGGAGGAGTGCCGCGCCGCATGGCGGCGCATGGCGGCGGAGAACCATCCCGACCGGGCGTTGCAGCGCGGCGCGCCGGCGGCCTTTGCGGCCATCGCGCAGGACAAAATGGCGGCGATCAACGCCGCCTGGGCGCAGATTCGCAGCGAATTGCAGCCAGCGGACGTGGAATCGGCCGGCGCCGCTTGAAATGCGCGCGCGTGGGCCGACATCTTTGAGCGAACACGGAGATGGGTGATGTCTGAACGCGTCACGCACACTGTCGGATCGACGCTCGCCCGCGCGCTGGCGTTGGTCGTCGGCGCAGCGCTCGCCATCGCCCTCTCGCTCGTCGCCGCAGCGATCGTCGCCGTTGCGGCGCT
>CAZMRN010000066.1:5049-8880 GCA_964568575.1 uncultured Caulobacteraceae bacterium | reverse complement strand
CGTGGGCGCGTCGCGCTATGTCGTCGATCCGTGGCCGCCGGCCTTGCGCTATTTGGCGCTCGCGCTGTGCTTGGCGGGGATCGGCCTGTTGCTTTATGGGCTCTACGCCCGCATGCGGCATCATGTCCGCCGCATGGCCGAGAAGGATTAGGATCCCGCGATGCTCGCAGACAAGGACCGCATCTTCCTCAATCTCTATGGCGCGCACGATTGGCGGCTGGAGGCGGCGAAGGCGCGCGGCGCGTGGAACGCCACGCCTGACATGATCGCGGCGGGGCGCGATTGGATCATCCAGCAGGTGAAGGATTCCGGCCTGCGCGGGCGCGGCGGCGCCGGCTTCCCGACCGGGCTGAAATGGTCGTTCATGCCCAAGGAGGTGAAGGAGCGGCCCCATTATCTCGTGGTCAACGCCGACGAATCCGAGCCCGGCACGTGCAAGGATCGCGACATGATGCGCCACGATCCGCATCTCTTGATCGAGGGCTGCCTCGTCGCCTCGTTCGCGATGCAGGCGCATACGGCGTATATTTACATCCGCGGCGAATATGTCCGCGAACGCGAAATTCTCGAGGCCGCGATCCGCGAAGCGTATGACGCCAAGCTGATCGGCAAGAACAACATCCACGGCTGGGATTTCGATCTCTACGTCCATCACGGCGCCGGCGCCTATATTTGCGGCGAAGAAACCGCGCTGCTGGAAAGCCTTGAAGGCAAGAAGGGACAGCCGCGTCTGAAGCCGCCTTTTCCCGCCAATGCGGGCCTTTATGGCTGCCCGACGACGGTGAACAACGTCGAATCCATCGCCGTCGTGCCCACGATCCTGCGCCGCGGCGCGCAATGGTTCGCCGGCTTCGGGCGCGCCAACAACACCGGCACGAAAGTGTTCTGCGTGTCAGGCCATGTGAACCGGCCGTGCAATATCGAAGAGGAGATGAGCATCCCGCTCAAGACCCTGATCGAGACGCATTGCGGCGGCGTGCGCGGCGGATGGAGCAATTTGAAAGCGATCATTCCGGGCGGGTCGTCGGTGCCGTGCATCCCCGCCGATGTCTGCGAAACCGTGCTGATGGATTTCGACGCGCTGCGCGACGTGAAATCCGGCCTCGGCACGGCGGCGGTGATCGTGATGGATCAATCCACCGACATCGTGCGCGCCATCGCGCGGCTGTCTTATTTCTATAAACATGAAAGTTGCGGCCAATGCACGCCGTGCCGCGAGGGCACGGGCTGGATGTGGCGGGTGCTGGAGCGCATGGCGCGCGGCGAGGCCGAGCATCGCGAGATCGATCTTCTGCTCGACGTCGCGGGCCAAGTCGAAGGCCACACGATCTGCGCGCTGGGCGATGCGGCGGCGTGGCCGGTGCAAGGCCTCATCCGCCATTTCCGCGCCGACATCGAGCAGCGCATCGACCGCTATCGCGCCGCGAAGGGCGCCCATCAGGTGCGCATGGTCGCCGCGGAATAGACGTGAACGAGCCCTGGACGCCGCCCACTGGCCGAGAAGCGCGCAACGAGCAGCGCAAGTTGCGTGCGGGGGTGGCCAACGGCTTGGCGGCGGCGGTTGCCGCCGTCGCCATTCTGGGCGACCTCATTAATCCTGCCGTCGCCGATCAGCTGTCGGACGCCATTCGACTTGGCATGGCGCTGTTGGCTTGGCTGCTGCACCTTTTGGCGACCTGGTTCGTTCGTGATATTGAGGACAAATGAACGCGGTCTCCCTGGCGAACCCTTTTGTCGAGATGATGGTCTGGGCTGCAGGCTTTGGCGGATTCATGCTCGCATGGGAGCTTCTGCGTCGGCGCTTCTGGGCCCGCGCCGCCAACGTTCGCGCAGAGAGCCACCCCGCAGAATGAAACACTTCGTCCTGTTCTACGCCTATCCGGCGGACTTTCGTGAGCGGCGCGGGCCGTTTCGCGCGGCGCACATCGCCCATGCCGGCGCCGCTATCGCGCGCGGCGAGCTCGTGCTCGGCGGCGCCTTCGCGGAGGACCCGCCCGAAGGCATGCTGCTGTTCAAGGCCGAGACGCCGGCGGTCGCCGAGGCTTTCGCCGCGGCCGATCCCTATGTGCAGAACGGCGTGGTCTCCTCCTGGCGCGTGCGCGAATGGACCACCGTCGTCGGGCCGGATGCGCTGACGAAGATATAGGCCGCAAGAGTCGGCCCGCTCGCCCCCATCGACCGGCTTCGCCGGCCACTTCCCCCGTAAACGGGGGAAGATACAGCGCCTCTTTGCTCCTCCGTTTACGGGGGAGCTGGCCGCGAAGCGGTCTGAGGGTGCGATCGGGCACGCGCCCGCCAGCCCGCCCTTGCACGGCCGCGCCCGCCTGCGCTTCATGCGCGCGGAGGATGACGATGGCGCGCGGCGTGAGCGAGATCTGGGACGGGCTCGGCGATTTCGAGCGGCGCGCGCTGCGCTTCCATGACGAGGAGCGCGACACGTTCGTTTCCGGCGCCGGGCCGGGCGTCATCATCATCCATGAAATTCCAGGGATCACCCCGGAGGTCGCGCGCTTCGCGCGTTGGGTCCGCGATGCGGGCTTTCGGGTCTATCTGCCCTCGCTGCTCGGTCGCCCCGGCCAGCCCAACGGCGCCGGCTATGCGCTGTCGTCCATGGCGCGGGCCTGCATCGCGCGCGAGTTCACGCTGCTTTCGGAAGGCAAGACCAGCCCGATCATCGCCTGGCTCACCGCGCTGGCGAAGACCGCCAAGGCCGAGTGCGGCGGGGTGGGCGTCGGCGCGCTCGGCATGTGCTTCTCCGGCAATTTTTCGGTCGCGATGATGCTCGAGCCTGAGACCGTGGCGCCGGTGATGTGCCAGCCCTCGCTGCCGTTGACGGTCCCGGGCGGCCTGGGGATGGCGGCGGAGGACGCGGCCGCCGTGAAGGCCAGGCTCGAGAAGGAGGACCTGACCATCCGCGCCTACCGCTTCGCCGGCGACCCGCTGTGCCGCGCGGCGCGATTCGAAACGCTGTCGCGCACGTTCGGAGAGCGCTTCGAGGGCGTTGCGCTGCCCGATTCCGCCGCCAAGCCCGACACCTTCATGGCGGCCCCGCATTCGGTGGTGACGACGCATCTCGTCGATGAACAGGGCTCGCCGACGCGGCTTGCGGTTGAGGAAATCATTGCGTTTTTTCGCGCGCGCCTCGGACAGGGCCAAGCGCCTAGGACGCCAGACCTATAATCGCGGCGGCGGCGACGCTAGAGCGCACGCCGCCCCCTTGATGCGGCGCAGCAAATCGTCCATCCCCTGCGGCGAAATTTCACCGGCCGCATCCATGACGAAGATTCTCGTCGACGCTGTAGAAGTCGACGTCCCGCCTGACTTCACCTTGCTGCAGGCCTGCGAAGCGGCGGGCGTCGAGATTCCGCGTTTTTGCTACCATGAGCGGCTGTCGATCGCCGGCAATTGCCGGATGTGTCTGATCGAGGTGAAGGTGGGCGGGCGGCTCGGGCCCAAGCCGGTCGCCTCGTGCGCGCAACAGGTCAAGGACCTGCCGCCGGCGAAGGAGGGCGCGCTCAACGAATTGATCACCGCTTCGCCGACCGTGAAGAAAGCGCGCGAAGGGGTGATGGAGTTTCTGCTGATCAATCACCCGCTCGATTGCCCGATCTGCGACCAGGGCGGCGAGTGCGATCTGCAGGACCAGTCCATGGCCTATGGCCGCGGCGCCTCGCGCTTCGACGAGAACAAGCGCGCGGTGGAAGAAAAGCACATGGGCCCGCTGGTCAAAACCGTGATGACGCGCTGCATCCAGTGCACGCGCTGCGTCCGCTTCGCGCAGGAGATCGCCGGCGTTCCCGAACTCGGCGCCACCGGGCGCGGCGAGGATAT
>CAZMRN010000066.1:2743-5003 GCA_964568575.1 uncultured Caulobacteraceae bacterium | reverse complement strand
GTGATCGATCTGTGCCCGGTCGGCGCGCTGACGTCGCGGCCCTACGCCTTCAACGCCCGGCCCTGGGAGTTGCGCAAGACCGAAACGATCGACGTGATGGACGCGCTCGGCGCGAACATCCGCATCGATGCGCGCGGCGATCAGGTGCTGCGTGCGCTGCCGCGCGTCAATGACGAGATCAATGAGGAATGGATCTCCGACAAGACGCGCTTCGCCGTCGACGGTCTGCAGCGCCAGCGCCTCGACCGGCCTTATGTGCGCGTCGACGGCGCGCTGCGCCCGCTCGGCGGCGATCCGCGCCGCATCGGCGTCATCGCCGGCGATCTGGCGTGCGCGGAAAGCATGAAGGCGGCGCTCGATCTGTTCGCCGCGCTGGGCGCGCCCAATCGCGATTGCCGGCCGGACGGAACCGTGCTCGGCGCGGGCCCGCGTCAGGGCTGGCTGTTCAACGCCACGATCGCCGGCGTCGACGAGGCCGACGCGATCCTGCTGATCGGGACCAATCCGCACATCGAGGCGCCGACGCTCAACGCCCGCATCCGCCGCGCCTGGCTGAAGCGCGACGCCGCGATCGGCGTGATCGGCGAGGCGGCCGACCTCACCTATCGCCACGCCCATCTTGGCGCCGGCCCGTCTGCGCTCACGGAACTCGCTAAGGGCGGCGGCTTCGCCGACGTGCTGAAGCAGGCCAAGCGCCCGATGATCGTGATCGGGCAGGGCGCGTTGACGCGCAGCGACAGCGCGCAGGTGCTGCGCGCAACCGGCGAACTCGCCGCCGCGGTCGGCGTCGTGAAGCCGGACGAGGGCTGGAACGGCTTCTGCGTGCTGCACACCGCCGCCGCGCGCGTCGCGGGCCTCGATCTCGGCTTCACGCCGAAATCCGGCGGCCTCGATGCGAGCGAGATGGTGGAGGCGTGCAACGCCGGCACGCTTGATGCGCTGATGCTGCTCAACGCCGACGACCTCACCCTGCCGGCGCCGGGGCGGGGCGTGGTGATCTATCTCGGCAGCCATGGCGATGCGGGCGCGCATCGCGCCGACATCGTGCTGCCGGCGGCGGCCTACACCGAGAAAGACGCAACCTGGGTGAACACTGAAGGCCGCGTCCAATATGGCCGCCGCGCCGTGTTCCCGAAGGGCGAAGCGCGCGAAGATTGGGCGATTTTGCGTGCGCTGTCGGCGCGCCTCGGCAAGACGCTGCCGTATGACGATCTCGCCGGCCTGCGCGCGCGCATGATCGCCGACCATCCCAGCTTCGGGCAGGTCGATTACGCGCCGGGCGCCGCCGATGCGGCCGGTTTCGACCCCGCCAAGCTCGGCGCCGCCGGCGCCATGCGCGACGCGCCGTTCGCTTCCGCGGTGGCGGATTTCTATTTCTCCAACCCGATCGCCCGCGCCTCCAAGACGATGGCGGCGTGTGCGCAAGCGCGTGCGGCCAAGGCCGCCGCGCGCGTGGCGGCGGAGTAGCGCGATGCCGATCGCCGAATTGAACATCGCCCGCCTGCGGCATCCGTTGGACGACCCGCGCTCGGCCGACTTCGCCGACAATCTCGAGCGGATCAATGCGCTGGCCGAGCGCTCGCCGGGCTTTGTGTGGCGGCTGAAGGACGATGACGGCGATGCGACCGGCATCCGCGTCACTGACGACCCGCTGCTTTTGATCAATGTTTCGGTGTGGGAGAGCGCCGAGGCGCTGGAGCGCTTCGTGTTCCACACGGTTCACCAGCGCTTCTATGCGCGCCGGCGCGAATGGTTCGATGCGATGGAAAGCGCGCACGTCGTGATGTGGCGCGTGCCGGAGGGCGCGCAGCCGACCGCCGAGGAGGCCATGGCGCGGCTTGAGCGCTATCGCCGCGACGGCGCGAGCGAGCACGCGTTCGGCTGGGATGCGCTGATCGGGGCTGAGCGGCTGGCGGCTGTGCGCTGCGCGCCTGAGGCGGCGGCGCCATGAGCGATCTGATTGCGCAATACGGCCCCGTCTGGGGCGTGTGGCTGGGCGTCGGCCAGATCCTGGCCGTGATGGTCATGCTGCTGTTGTCGCTGGCGTTTCTGCTCCTCTTCGACCGCAAGGTCTGGGCGGCGGTGATGCTGCGCAAGGGCCCCAATGTGGTGGGCCCGTTCGGGCTGCTGCAGAGCTTCGCCGACTTCTTCAAGTTCGTGCTCAAGGAAATCGTCATTCCCGCCGGCCTGTGCGACATTCACATTCTCAATAACCGCATCATCCCCCGCCGCGGCCAGGCCCTGCACGTCAGCGCCGGCT
>CAZMRN010000066.1:0-2705 GCA_964568575.1 uncultured Caulobacteraceae bacterium | reverse complement strand
TGGGTGGTCTCCGATCTCAATGTCGGGATCCTCTATCTGTTCGCGATCTCGTCGCTCGGCGTCTACGGCATCATCATGGGCGGGTGGGCGTCGAATTCGAAATATCCGTTCCTCGGCGGCCTGCGCAGCGCGGCGCAAATGGTGAGCTATGAAGTCTCGATCGGCTTCATCATCATCACCGTGCTGCTTTTGGCGGGCACGCTCAATTTGACCGCCATCGTCGACAATCAGCGCGAGGGGATCCTCTCCTGGCACGCCTTCGCGCCGCCGACGATCGTGATCATGCTGCCGATGCTGGTGATCTTCTTCGTGTCGGCGCTGGCGGAAACCAATCGCCCGCCCTTCGATCTGCCCGAGGCGGAGAGCGAATTGGTGGCGGGGTATCAGGTGGAGTATTCCTCCACGCCCTATCTGCTGTTCATGATCGGGGAGTATTTGAACATCGCGCTCATGTGCGCGATGATCAACATCCTGTTCCTGGGCGGCTGGCATCTGCCTTGGGGGCCGGTGGACAATTCCTTCCTCGCCTTCGTCGTGTTCTACGCCAAGCTCTGGGCGGTGTTCTTCCTGTTCGCGATGGTGAAGGCGATCGTGCCGCGCTATCGCTACGATCAATTGATGCGGCTCGGCTGGAAGATCTTCCTGCCGACGTCGCTCGTCGCGGTCGTGGCGATCGCGGCCTATGTCACGTTCCTTGCGCCCGCCGGCGCGGGCGCGGTGTGAGGCTCTGATGGACAGGCTCCTCCAAGCGGCGCGCGGCGCCTTGATGCTGGATTTCCTCGGCGGCTTCGCGCTGGGGATCAAATACATGTTCCGCCGCAAGGCGACCGTGAACTATCCGTTCGAGAAAAACCCCTTGAGCCCGCGCTTCCGCGGCGAACACGCGCTGCGCCGCTATCCCAACGGGGAGGAGCGCTGCATCGCGTGCAAGCTGTGCGAGGCGATCTGCCCGGCCCAGGCGATCGTGATCGAGGCTGAGCCGCGCGAGGACGGCTCGCGCCGCACCACGCGCTACGACATCGACATGACGAAATGCATCTATTGCGGCTTCTGCCAGGAGGCGTGCCCGGTCGATGCGATCGTGGAGGGGCCGAACTTCGAATTCGCCGTCGAGACGCGCGAGGAATTGTTCTACGACAAGGAGCGTCTGCTCGCCAACGGCGACCGCTGGGAGCGTGAAATCGCCCGCAATCTCGAGCTGGACGCGCCCTACCGATGATCGCCTCGGCTTTCGCCTTCTATGCGCTGGCGGCGACCGCGGTGGTCTCTGCGTTCGGGGTGATCTCGGCGCGCAACCCCGTGCATTCGGTGCTGTTCCTGATCCTCACCTTCTTCACCGCGGCGGGCCTGTTCGTGCTGATGGGCGCGGAATTCCTCGCGATGCTGCTGGTGGTCGTCTATGTCGGCGCGGTGGCGGTGTTGTTTCTGTTCGTCGTGATGATGCTCGACGTCGATTTCGCCGAACTGAAATCGGGTTTTCTGAATTATCTGCCCCTGGGCGCGCTGGTGGCGCTCGCGATGTTCGCCGAGCTTGGCCTCATCTCGAACGCCGCCATGCAGGCCGCTCAAGGGCGCCCCGCCACGCCGCTTGCGCCTGAGAGCGGCGTCACCAACGCCGAAGCCATCGGGCGCGTGCTCTACACCGATTACATCGTGGCGTTTCAGCTCGCCGGGATGGTGCTGTTCGTGGCGATGGTCGGCGCCATCGTGCTGACCCTGCGCGAGCGCCCCGGCGTGCGCCGGCAGGACGTCGCCGCGCAGGTCGGCCGCCGCCGTTCGCAGGGCGTCGAGCTGAAGGACGTCAAGCCCGGCCAGGGCCTCGGGGCGGAGGGCTGAGGCGATGCAGATCGGGCTGGAGCATTACCTCTTCGTCGCCGCCGCGCTGTTCACCATCGGCGTGTTCGGCATCTTCGTGAACCGCAAGAACGTCATCGTCATCCTGATGTCGATCGAGCTGGTGCTACTCTCGGTGAACATCAATCTCGTCGCCTTCTCCGCCTTCCTGGGCAATCTGGAGGGGCAGATTTTCGCGATGATGGTGCTGACGGTCGCAGCCGCCGAGGCGGCCGTGGGCCTCGCCATCCTGGTCACCTATTTCCGCAATCGCGGCGGCATCGCCGTCGAAGACATCAATCTGATGAAGGGCTGACGGATGCCGTTCGAGCCCATCGTCGTCTTGTCGCCGCTGGTCGGCGCGCTCATCGCGGGCCTGTTCCAGCGTTATCTCGGCGATCGCCTGGCGATGGCGGCGACGACCGCCTCGGTCGGCGTGGCGCTGGCGCTGTCGCTGTTCATTTTCGCCGACTACACCTGGTTCGGGGGCGACGCGCGCGTCATCGAACTGTTCCGCTTCATCGATGTCGGCGGCTTCAGCTCCACGTGGTCGGTGCGCATTGATGCGCTCTCGGCCGTCATGCTGGTCGTCGTCACCAGCGTGTCGTTCCTCGTGCATGTCTATTCCATCGGCTACATGGCCGAGGATCCGCACAAGGCGCGCTTCTTTTCCTATCTGTCCTTCTTCACGTTCGCGATGCTCGCGCTGGTGACCGCGAATGACTTCCTGCAAATGTTCTTCGGCTGGGAGGGCGTGGGCGTCGCGTCCTATCTGCTGATCGGCTTCTGGTACGACAAACGCTCGGCGAACGACGCCGCCATCAAGGCCTTCGTGGTCAATCGCCGACGCGGTTGACCACGACGCCGCCATC
>CAZMRN010000065.1:0-8886 GCA_964568575.1 uncultured Caulobacteraceae bacterium | reverse complement strand
CGGCGCCAGCGCCTCCGGCACGTCGAGGCGCGCGGTCTGCTCGGCCGCCTCGCGCGCGATCGCCGTCAGGCGATCGAGTCGGACGACATCGACGATCGTGCGCGCCGTGCGCACCGGCCGCAGCCGGCGCACGCCCAGCTCGGTCGCCTTCTCGACGATGAGATCGGTCGCGTCGCGCTTCACCGGCGCGAACAGAAGATCGAGGTCGGGGCCCGGCGCAGGCGCGCGCAGGCGCGCCCGCACCCGCAGCGTGACGCCCTGGCGATCCTTGGCGTCGATCTCGGCGCGCCACTCCCCATCCTCGGCGTTGAAGACGCGCACCGGCGCGTCGACCGTCAGACGAAGCACGGTCGAGAGATATCGGCTGCGTCCCTCGTCGAGGCGCAGCCTGGCGCCTTCGCTCAAGGGTTGCGCAAGAAAAAGGCGCGGGTCCGGCATGGATGCGCGGATGCCACTGCAGGGGCCGCGCTTCAAGACGGGCTCTTGACGAGCGCGCCTGCGGCGGCGCTGATCCGGCGCTCCAAGCCGCGGGGGACAGCGCCATGGCGCGATTGCCGAAGCTTCAGATCACCGCCGGCGAGGTGACGGACGTGCAGCTCACCTCCGAACGGGTGACGCCGAACCGCCTCGCCGGCGATCCCAACGCCGAGGGACTCGTCGTCACCAATATGCGCGTGTTCCTGCGCGATGCGAAAGGCAAGGAGCGCAATTTCGATCTTGAAGGGGCGCATCTTGGCGTCCGCGAAGGCCATCGCGCCGCGATCGTGCGCGGCAAGCGCGCCGACATGGAAGCCGCCGTCACGCTGATGCTGATCAACCAATCCACAGAGGAGCGTGAGGAATATGCTCACGCTTTCGACGCGCTCTACCGCAAACCGTTCTTCGGGCCGCGCTGGAAGGCGCTAGGGCTCGCCATCATCATGTTCGTGATCGGCGTCGGCTTGAGCCAGTTCGTCATCTCGCCCGATCGGGCCCTGATGTATTCGATCTGGTGGGCGCTGTTTTTCTCGTTTCTGGCCTACCCCGTGTTTTGGGCGGCGACCGCCTTGTGGGATCGCATCACGCAAAGCCGCCGCCGCGCCGCCGAGCGCGAGGGCATTCGCCGTGAAACCGCCGGTCGCTTGAAGGCGCCGCTGCCGCCGCTGGCCAAGCGGGACTGAATGGCGGCGGCGATCAGGCCGCGCGCGCGCGCATCTTGTAATCGTCGAAATTCGGCGTGCGCATGCGCTTCTTGTAGTCTTGCGTCGAGCCGGACCAATTGTTCGTGATCTTGCCGCTGGCGGTTTTGTACCAGGACGCGCACGCGCCAGCCCAGGGCGTGCGCGCGAGGTCGTCCTGCAACAAATAATTGTAACGGTCTTGCGCCATCTTCGTCACTTCGAGCGCGACGAGATCCTGCGCGCGCATCGCGTCGAGCAGCGCGAGGACGTACTCGACCTGTCGCTCCACCATGAACAGGATGGAGGTGTGGCCGAGATTGGTGTTGGGGCCGTAGAGCATGAAGAAGTTCGGAAAGCCCGCGACCGACACGCCGAGATAGGCCTCCGGCCCCTTGCGCCAAGCCTCGCGCAGATCGACGCCGCCCTTGCCCCTGATCTCGCACGACCAGCGGAAATCGGACGCCTCATAGCCCGTGCCGTAGATCAACACATCGAGCGCGTGCGTGCGCCCGCTCTTGGTGGTGACGCCCTCCGGCGTGATCGCCGCGATGGGATCGGTGATCAGGGCGACATTGCTGCGCATCAAGGCGGGGTAGTAATCGTCGGAAAAGATGATGCGTTTGCACCCGATCGGATAATCAGGCGTGAGCCTTGCGCGCAGCGCCGGATCGGGCACCTGCGTCTCGAGGTGCTTCATCGACAGATTATGAAAATAATCCGCACGCCAATCGCCCGGCTTGAACGCGCCCCAGAACAGCCATTCCGACCACCAATAGATTTGCCGCCGGATCACGCCCATCAGCCAGGGCGCCGCTTTCAACAGGCGCTTCTCGCCGGCGCCTATCGGGCGATCGCCCCGCGGCAGCAAATAGTTCGCAGAACGCTGAAATACATCGAGATGCGCGACATCGGGCGCGATCTCTGGGATGAATTGCGTCGCGCTGGCCGCCGTGCCGATCACGCCCACGCGCTTGCCTTTGAGGCTCACGCCGTGATCCCAGCGCGCCGAATGGAAGCTGGCGCCGGCGAAGCTGTCGCGGCCGGGGATGTCAGGGACATGCGGGCGGTCGAGCTGGCCGAAGCCGGTGATGACAATGTCGGCTGCGGCCTCCTCGTCGTCGCCGACCGTCAGGCGCCAGCAGGCGGCCGCCTCGTCCCAGCGCGCCGCCTTGACCGGCGTCGACAGGCGCAGATGCGGGCGCAGGTCGTATTTGTCGACGACGCCTTCGAGATAGGCCTGGATCTCGTTGCTGCGGGCGAACACGTAATCCCATTCGCCGTTCGGCTCGAACGAAAAGGAATAGAGCTGCACCCGCACGTCGCACGCGCAGCCAGGATAAGTGTTGTAGTGCCAGGTCCCGCCGACGCGCTCGGCCCTCTCATAGACGGTGATGCGCTCATAGCCGGCCTGCTTCAGGCGCACGGCGGCGCATATCCCGCTGAACCCCGCGCCAATGATGGCCACCGACGGCGCTTCGGCCATGTGTCTGCTCTCCGCTTCCCTGGATGCGCTTGCGTGGACGCGGTCTCTAACACGGCGCTGGATTCGCAAGGAGGGGCGCCGCAGCGTCGCCTATCCCGCCAGACGCTCCCCCTGCGCGAGGGCGTGGAGGCGCGCATAAAGCCCCCCGCCCGCCACCAGGGCCGCGTGTCGGCCCTGCTCGACTATGCGCCCCGCCTCGAACACGAGGATGCGGTCGGCGTCGCGAATGGTCGACAGGCGGTGCGCGATGACGATTGTGGTGCGCCCACGCATCAACTCGGCCATCGCCGCCTGGACGTCGCGCTCGGTCTCGACGTCGAGCGAGGAGGTCGCCTCGTCCAGCACCAGGATCGGCGCGTCGGCCAGGAAGGCGCGCGCCAGGGCGACGCGCTGGCGCTCCCCGCCCGACAGCTTGACGCCCCGCTCGCCGACTTCCGTGTCGTAGCCGTTCGGCAGGCGCATGATGAAATCATGCGCGCGCGCACGGCGGGCCGCCTGCATCACCTCGTCGAGCGTCGCGCCCGGGCGGGCGTAGGCGATGTTTTCGCGCAAGGGGCGGTGGAACAGCGCAGGATCCTGCGGGACGGTGGCGATGGCGCGGCGCAGGCTGGCCTGCGTCACGCTGCGCACGTCCTGCCCGTCGATCAGGATGGCGCCTGCGTCCACGTCATAGAGCCGCTGCACCAGCTTCACGAAGGTCGATTTGCCCGACCCCGTCGGGCCGACCAGCGCCACGGTTTCGCCCGGCGCGATGCGCAGCGAAAAATCCCGATAGAGCGGCTGGCCGGCGTTCCTGTAGCCGAACGACACCGCATCGAACGTGATCGCCCCAGCGCCGGGCGCGAACGCTCGCGCGTCGGGCCGATCGACGATCTCGGCGGCCTGCGCGGCATAGGCTACGACGTCCTCGATGTCGGCGAGGCCGCGCTGCATCATCTGGAAATTTTCGCCCAGCGTCCGCAGATAATTCGCCACCAGGAAAAAGATCGTCAGCGCATAGGTCACATCGCCCGGCGTCGCGCGCCCGCGCGCCCATTCCATCACGACGAGCCCGACAAGGCCGACCTGCAGGGCGAAGATGAGCAGGTTTTGCACGAGCCATGCGTCGGTGAAGCGCGTCCAGGTGCGTTGCGCCTTGACGCGCCAATCCTCGACCACGGCGCTGAACCGCTGCTCTTCGCGCGTTTCGGCGCCGAACGCCTTGACCGTGGCGTTGGCGCCGACGGCGTCGGCGAGGGCTGCGCCGATGCGGGTGTCGGCGATGTTGGATTGGCGGTTGGCGTCGCGAATATAGTAGCGCGCGAACAGGATCGTGGAGGCCACGAACGCCAGGATCGTCGCGCCGACGAACAGCCCGATCATGGGCCATTTCATCAGCGTCAGCACGGTGACGCCCGTCAACACCGCGAAGGCGGGGATGATGAACCACACCAAGGTGTCCGACAGCGTGTCATAGGCCCACATGGCGCGGCTGACGCGGCGCACCGTCGCGCCGGCGAAGTTGTTGGCGTGCCAGTCGGCGGAAAACCGCTGCACATCCTTGAAGCCGTCGTCGACGATCCCCTTCATGTTGCGCGCCGCGAACGGGATCCAGAACCGCACGCCGAAATTGCGCGCAAAATGCATGCTGAAGGCCACGATCGCGAACACGATCATCGCCTGCTCGGCCGCATCGATCCCTTCAGGCGTCGGCCCGTCCGACAGCGCCTGCACGAGCCGCGCAGACACCTCCGGCAGCGCCAGGTCGCAGGCGATGGCGATGACGAAAAACACCGCGAAACCGGCGAGCGTGGCGAATAATTTCCGCATGGGTTCCGTCCCCCCCTTTGTTTTCCGTCGAAAGATAGGTCGGCCCGCTTGCCCGGCTGCGAGCGCCAGCGGGCCCAGAGATAGCGAAAGATTTGCCCGATGGTCGCCTTGCGCGGCTGGCCCTCGGTGTCTTCGTCGAAATCGTAATCGAGGCTCATCGGAGCCGCCTCCAAGGCAAGGCGCGCCGAAACGGGCGACGGCGCAAATTGGGAATGTGCTGATGCGCGTGTGATATCTGGCGGAGCGATCGTCTGCGCGCAGGGCGGCGGACGAGGGAGCATGAAACGCGCGCGACGGGATGTTCCGTGCGCGCGAGACGGCGTTCGCCGTCACGCGCGGACGCGGCGTCCCCAAGTCGGCGCCGCTGGTTTCAGTGCTCGGTCATGCTTTCGTGCGCTCCGCGAGGCGGCGACAGTCGGTTGTAGCGGCGCGGCGCGCTTGCGTCCAGGCCCGCGCCTCGGCATGTCGAACGGCATGGCCGCCGCCAAGCCCGTCTCGAAGCCCGCGGATTCGCCCGCGCGCCACTGGACCGACCGCCTGCCTGGCGGCGCGCGCGCGTTGGCGCACTTGTCGCGCCTCGACCGGCCGATCGGGTGGCGGCTGTTGCTGCTGCCGTGCTGGATGGGCGTGTGTCTCACGCGCACGGGCGAAGGCTTCTGGCTGAACGATCTCTGGCTCGCCGCGCTGTTTCTGATCGGCGCCGTCGCCATGCGCGGCGCGGGGTGTACGTACAACGACATCGTCGATCGCGACATCGACGCCAAGGTGGCGCGCACGCGCACGCGCCCGCTGCCGTCCGGCGCGGTGTCTGTGCGCGGCGCCTGGATGTGGACGCTGGCGCAATGCGCCATCGGCCTGCTCGTGCTCTTGGCGTTGCCGCGCCTTGCGCAAATCATGGCGCTCGCGGCCGTGCCGCTGGTGGCGCTTTATCCGTTCATGAAGCGCATCACATGGTGGCCGCAGGCTTGGCTCGGCATCGTGTTTTCGTGGGGCGCGCTCGTCGCCGGCGCCGCCATCGACCGCGAAATCCGCCCCGAAACGCTGCTGCTCTATGCCGGCTGCATCGCCTGGACCATCGCCTACGACACGATCTATGCGCTGCAAGACATTGAGGACGACGCGCTCGTCGGCGTGAAATCCACCGCACGGCGCTTCGGCGCGCGCTGGCGGGCGTGGGTCACCGGCTTTTACGGTTTGGCGCTGTTCCTGTGGGGCGCGGCGGCTTGGGCGGCGGGCGCGCAATGGCCGACCTTCATCGTGCTGGCGGGGATCGGCGCAGGCCTCGTCTGGCCGATGCTCGATCAGGTCAAGTCAAGCGATCCGCGCACGGCGCTGGCGGGCTTCAAACACAATGCGCTGATCGGCCTCGCTGTGATGCTGGCTTTCGCGATCGAACCGATCTGGCGCACCGCGCTGCCATACATCTAGTCACATGGAGCATGGACGACCTCGTCCATGCGTGTTCGTCAGCGCGCGGACGGGGTCGTCCGCGCTCCACACTGCGCGCGCGTTTCAATCGCGCAAACGCCAAACGCCTGTGCGCTTCACCTCGGCATCCTCCAACGCGCGCGTGGTGGGCACGGCGTATTCGGCGATCTGAACGAGATGATCCTTCGGCAGGAATGCGCGCCCGGGATCGCCGATCAGCACATCGGCGCCGCGATCGCGCAAGGCGATGAGCCAGACGAGCAGACGCGCGGCGATGTCGCGATCGTAGAACAGATCGCCGACGAGCACGACCGTATCGTCGAGCGCCAGCGCGAGAGGATCGGCGCAACGCGCCTCGACGAAGACAGCGTTCAGCGCGGCGTTGAGGCGCACAGCCTCCGCCGCGAACGGATCGATGTCGTAGGCCGCAACGCGCGCGGCCCCCGCCTGCATCGCCGCGATCGCAACAAGCCCCGACCCCGAGGCGATGTCGGCGACGGCTTTGTCCGCAACGCATGCCGGATGATCCAGCACAAAACGCGCCAGCGCCTGCCCGCCGGCCCAGGCGAACGCCCAGAAGGGCGGCGGAAGACCGATGCGGCCCAATTCCTCTTCCGTCATGCGCCACAGCGCGACGGCGTCGTCGGCGAGGTGCAGCCGCAGCTCCGGCACGTGCGGCGGGGAAAGGATTCGCGTGTTGGTTCGGATAAAGGCGGGAACGTCGTCGATCACGCCTTCGCCGTCGCCTCGCGCAGCACCGGCGCATAGCCCGGCGCAATCAGCATGCGGTCGTGATAGCCTTTCTCGCCGAGCAGCCGATGCGCCTTCGGCAAATTCCAGCATGGCACATGCATGAACACGTGGTGCTCGGCGTGATAATGCACATCATAGGGCGCGATCAGCAGCCGTTCGAGCCAATTGGCGCGCGTCGTGCGGGCGTGGCGAAAAGGATCAGCGTGTTTGCCGACGCAGGCGTGCTCGGCGATGTTGCGCAACCGCGTCACCAGCGACAGCCACGTCGCCATCGGCGCGATCCACAGCGCCAGCCACGCCCACCAATAGCCGAGCGCGGTGGTTGCGAAAATCAACACGCCGTTCGTCACCCAGAATTGCAGCGCCACGGTATCGGCGACATCGCGGCTCTGCGCCGTCATCTTCCGCTTGCCCGTGAAGCGCGCAAATGACGGCCCGAAGCGCTGCTTGAAAAAGGTTTGTCCGGTAAGGTCGCGCAGCACCTTGCGCCAGAAGCTCTTGCGCGTGATCGGGAACGGCGCCGACAGCGAGAGGTCGGGGTCTTCCGGCTGCTCGGTGAATTTGTGGTGCTGCAGGTGATAGGCGCGGTAGCGCGGCAGGTCGCCGCCGACCGCCGCCGCGCACAACCATTGGCCGATGAAATCGTTGAGCTTGAGGTTCGGGTGCAGCGCGCCATGCGCGGCGTCGTGCATCAGGATCGCCAGCCCCAATTGCCGCGCGCCGATCACCATCACGGCGAGCACATAGGTCACGGGATTGGGGAACGCGATGAAGGCCGCCCCGGCGAGCGCGATCAGCCCCCAGGCGTGCGCCGCCAGCGCGAAGCCGCGCCAGGACGAGCGCCGCGACAGGGACGACCATTCCTCCGGCGTGAAAACAGTTTTGGGATCGATGCGGGCGACGGCGGGCATGCGCGGTTCATACCATCAAGTCGCATCGAGCGTCACGGTGTCGACGGCGCGCCAGCAATGCCAGGCCGCGGCGGATCGATGCGGCCCCCAGCGCTCGCCATACGCGGCGAGCTCCTTCACCGTGAGCTCCCGGCCGAGCATTTTGCCTGCGCCCTTGCGCACGCCGAGATCGTCGAGCGGCAGGATGTCGGGGCGGCCCAGCGAAAAGATCAGGTACATCTGCACCGTCCAGCGCCCGACGCCGCGCGCCGCGGTGAGGCGCTCCACGATCGTCTCGTCATCGAGCTTGGCGAGGGTGCGCGCCGCGGGGATCGTCCCGTCGAGGCGCTTGGCGGCGATGTCCTTCAGCGCCGCGATCTTCTGGCGCGACAGCCCCGCCTCGCGCAGGCGCGCGTCCTTGGCGCGCACCAGGTCTTCGGGATCGGGAAACGGCGGGGCGAACTGGGCGACCACCCGATTGAGGATCGTTTGCGCCGCCTTGCCGGAGAGCTGCTGGAACACCACCGCGCGGACCAGCGCCCGATACGGATCGGCGCTGCGTTTGAACTTTTCCGGAAAGGGCTCGTGGCGCGGCACGAACGCCGCCATGCCGGGGCAAACCTTCACCAGATGCAATTCCGCCGCGTTCATCGCCCCCGGCTTCGCACGCGCGCTCCGGCTTCGCCAAGCGCTAAAGCGGCGGCTTGGGCCCGCCGATGACGCCGACCGTGGCGTCGTAGCCGGCCGACAAATCCATATCGCGATACTGCTGATCGCGAATGCGCCGGAAAATGCCCGAAGCGGAGGCGAGCGCGATCAGCGCCGCCCCCGCCAGGCCCATTGCGATCATGTCCAGGCCGCCGAGGCCGCCCGCGTCCGCCCAGTATCCCATCACCACCCGCCTTCGAGGCGTTATTGATGAGGAGACCCTAGCGGCGGCGAATGAAGATGCGGTTTCCGAAGGGAAAACAAAGTCTTGCCATGCGGCGCAGCGACGCTCGCGGGAAGCGGCGGATTGCGCTAGCCCTAGCGATGAAACAGCGGGAGGGACGCTAATGGTGCGATTGGAGATCGCCGCGCTCTATGCCGGGGCGAATATTTACATTCTGCTGGCCTTGGCTTTTTCCGTTGTACAGGCGCGCCGTCGCCACAAGGTCGTGCTGGGCGACGGCGCCAACCCCGCCGTGCTGCGCGCCGTGCGCGCCCATGGCAACGCCGCCGAATACATCCCCGCCGGGATCGCCGGGCTGACGCTGCTGGCGCTGCTCGATCCGGCGGCCCCGCTCTGGCTGCTGCATGCGGCGGGCGCGACGCTGACGCTCGGCCGCGCCCTGCACGGGATCGGGCTGTCGGCGGGCGAGGT
>CAZMRN010000064.1:0-8934 GCA_964568575.1 uncultured Caulobacteraceae bacterium | reverse complement strand
CCCAAGCGGCGCGGTATTGATCGAGCGCGTCGAGATCGAACGCGTGCGTCAGCACGCCCTCATCAGTGCGATCGAACTGGGCGACGAGATCGCCGCGCTGGTCGCAGATGAAGCTCGAGCCGTAGAAGGTCTGCCCGCTCGCCTCCGTGCCGATGCGGTTCGCCGCGGCGACGGGGATGGCGTTCGATACCGCGTGACCCTGCATCGCACGCCGCCAAGGATCGCGGGTGTCGAGGCTTGGGTCTTGCGGCTCGGCGCCGATCGCTGTGGGATACAAAAGCGCGTCGGCGCCGGCGAGCGCCATGGCGCGCGCCGCTTCGGGAAACCACTGGTCCCAGCAGATGCCGACGCCGATCCGGCCGAAGCGCGTCGGCCAAACCTTGAACCCGGTATCGCCGGGGCGAAAATAATATTTCTCCTGGTAGCCGGGCCCATCAGGAATATGACTCTTGCGATAGACGCCCATCAGCGCGCCATCGGCATCGATCATCGCGACGCTGTTGTAATAGTGCGGGCCGTCCTTCTCGAAGATCGACAGCGGCAGTGCGACGCCGAGCGTCTGGGCGAGCGGCGCAAGCGCGCGCACGACGGGATGGTCCGCGACGGGAAACGCCGTCTTGAACCAATGCTCTTCCTGCGCCGTGCAGAAATAGGGGCCCTGGAACAATTCCGACGCCAAGATCACCTGCGCGCCGCGCTGTGCGGCTTCACGAATGAAGCGCGCGGTCTTCGCGATATTGGCGTCGAGATCGTCGCCATAGGACGTCTGAATGACGCCGAGCGTGAGCGTGCGGGCCATCAGGCGGGCTCCTGCTGGGTGATGCAATGAAACGATCCGCCGCCGCGCAGCAAGCCGTGCGCCGACACGCCGATCGTTTTGCGATCCGGAAACAAAGGCGCAAGCGCGCGCACCGCGTCATCGCCGCTGTCGGAATACACCGGGACAACCACCGCCGCATCGCCGATGATGAAATTCATGTGCGAGGCCGGCAGCACGGCGCCGTCTTCGTCGACGACGCGCCCGGGCGAGGGAATGCGGATCACCTCGATCCGGCGGCCGTACGCGTCGGCGGCGGCTTCGAGCGTGCGCGCGATGGCGTCGAGCGCGGCGGCGTTTGGATCGTCGCCATGCGGCGCCTGGCACACGACGCGCCCCGGCGCGACGAAGCGCGCGATATTGTCGACATGGCCGTCGGTGTGATCGTTCGCCAAACCCTCGTCGAGCCAGATGATGCGGCGCACGCCGAACGCAGTCTTGAGCGCCGCCTCGGCGCGCGCCTCGGTCCAGCCGGGATTGCGGTTGGGGTTCAGCACGCATTGCCGCGTCGTGATCAGCGCCCCGTCGCCGTCGAGATCGACCGCGCCGCCTTCGAGCACGAACTCATGCGCGATCAGTGCGGCGCCGGCGCGCGCAGCGATCGCGGCGGCGACGCGCTCGTCCCCGTCCATCACATATTTGCCGCCCCAGCCGTTGAACGCGAAGCGCAGCCCGACGCGTTCGCCGCCGCGGCGCGCGAAGATCGGCCCGGTGTCGCGCAGCCAGACGTCGCCATAAGGCGCGGCGATCACTTCGGCCATGCCGCCGAGCGCTGTCCGCGCGTTGTCCTGCGCTTCGGGCGTGGCCGCCAGCACCTTGAGGCGCTCGCCCCGGCCGCCGGCGTGCAGCGCTGCGATCATGGCGGCGATGTCGGCCCGCGCTGGCGCAACGTCGCCGCCCCATTCCTCGGCGTTCCACGGCCACGCGGTCCAGATCGCCGCGTGCGGCGCCCATTCGGGTGGAATGTGGATGTCGGTCATGGCCGGCGCGCGCCTCAAAGCAGCGCTAGATAAGGCTTCCCGCCGCCGGCGCAAGCAAGAGGCCCCGTCGCCGGCGTGCGCACCGCGGCGCAAACAAAAAGGGCGACGCTTGCGCGCCGCCCTTCAAGGTCAGGGGTAAGTCCTGATCAGAACTGGTATTTGAGGCCGATCTGGATGTACCAGCGCGAGGTTTCGCTATCGAGCGTCTCGCTATACCCGGTCGTGTTGGCGTTGCTGATGCGGTATGTCTGGCACGACACTTGGCCGTCATCGTCGGCGATCCCGTCAGCGCCCGCGCATGTCACGTCGAACAGGCGCACCGCCTCGCTGCGGGTCCGAATGATGCCCCAATCATCATTGATCAAATTGCCGACATTCTGAATTTCGAACGTCAGCAATGTGCGATGGCTTTCGCGAAGCGCGGGAAGCTCCTGGCTGATCGTCAAATCGAAGCGAGCAATGTCGTCGTTTTCGATCACGCCGCGCTCGGCGATGCCGCCGGGATTGAGCGCGAACTGCTCGATCAGGCGGCGCACCGTGTTGATTTGCAGGTTCGGATCGATCGGCGAACGCACGCCGGCGAGGTTCGGCGCCGAGAGGCTCGGCGCATCGAACACGACGCGCGAGTCGCTGGAGATCGTGATCGTGCCTGCCCCTGTCGTGGCGTTGTCGACGCGGCGCGTCGCCGTTCCGGTCAAGTTCGGAATATAGGCGATTTGGTTGGCGCGGTTGACGCCGAAGGTCGTGGAGCGGCCGCCGCCGGGCGTGCCCATGGTCGGCGTCGAACCACGCGGCGAGAACCATTCGCCGAACAGATCAAAGCGGGTTTCGAGGTCGCCGACGAAATTGCGCCGCCAGCCGATCGAAGCCTTCCAGCTGTCCTCGATCTCTTCAAGGCCGCGGCCGCTGACCGGATTGTTCGGGTCGAGCGCGGTGAACTGATCGCCGTAGAGCGAGCTGGCGGTCGATGCGAAGCGCGCCGCGCTGGAGTATTCGTCAAAGTTCTGCAGCGTGTAGGCGAGGCTCCAATCCAGTCCGAAATCATACGCGCGCGACACCGAGAACGCGACGGTGAGATATTCGCTCTCCTCGCCGGGATTGTAGGCCTGGATGTCGCGATTGTTGCCGATCGACCCGGCGCCCGATCCCGAGGTCGCGACGGGGATCGTCGGTCGAACGTCTTGAACGTTCGACACGGTGTTGCCGACCGCGGCGTTGCGGTACGCCGTGCGCTGGGCGTTGGACAAACCGTCATAGCGCAGTCGACCGTCGGGGGTGAGCGCCCGCTGGCCGTTGACCAGAAGCGGGGTGGCGCGGAGATCCCGGAACGCCAGACCCTCATTGGTGCGCACCAGTACGGCGTCGAAGCCGAACGCGTAGCCCCAGCGATCATATTGCGCGGCGATGTTGGCGCGCCAATCGGAGGGGATCTCGAAATCCGGCGCAATCGAGTTGGTTTCGCCGAACGGCGACGCCGTCAGGCCGGCCAACGCCGTTTGCACCGCGCCCGGAACTTGCGTGCCGAACGCGTTGTTGACGGCCGGGTTCAGCGCCGCGACGCAGACCGGGTTCGGCGAAGCGACGGTGCCGCAATTGATGTTGCCGTTGTTTTCCGACAGCGCCCCGGTGGCCGGGTTGCGGCGGAAATCGAACGAGTTGTCGATCACGCCGGTGTTTGAGAACGAGTTCGACAGAAACACGTCCGGCAGGCCGCCCGAGAACAGGCCGACGCCGCCGCTCAGCTCGAAATCGCCAGTCGGACGCCATTCCACGGCGAAGCGCGGCATGATCACGTCGCGGCCAGTATACGTTTCGAGATTGTCGAAACCATAGCGATTGACGAAATTCCGGTTCAGCCGCGGTTTATCGTCCCCGGCATAAGCGTCGTAGCGCACGCCCGCCGTGATCGTAACGTCGTCGGTGATGTCCCAAGCGTCCTGAACGAAGGCGGACCAGATGTTGTAGTCGAACGAGGCCGCAGCGTCGTTCGCATTGTTGGTCAACGCATTGCGGTACAGGAATTGGGTCGGACGGCCGGCGCGGAAATCGCTGACCGAGTCGAAATAATAGCGACCGTCGGAATCCGGCAGGAACAGGTTGAAGACGTCGGTGCGCTGCCACTGCAGCCCCGCCTTCAGCAAGTGCGATCCAAGGACGTATTCGCCCGAGAACGACGCCTGCTGGGTTTGCGTTTGCAGGAAATTCGCGTGGCGGAACTGGTCAGGGCCGAAACGCACCACGCCGATGGAATCGCAACCCGTCGATGAGCCGCCCGCAGTCGGCACTTCAGAAGTGCAGACCGTGACGTCTGCGAAGTTCTGGCCGTTCGGCGGCTCCTGCAGGCGCGTATAGTCGCGCTGCGAATAGCGCGCCTCGGTCGAGAAGTTCGGCGACCAGTCGCTGTTCACTTGGAACGCGAACGTCTGATCTTCTTCGCCGGTCAGATACCATTGCGAGTCGAGGCCAGCCGACGTCTGGTTCAGGTTTGTGCGCTGGATGACGCCCGATTCGGAATAGCGATAGGTGCCGAACGCGCGGTGGTTCTCGTTGATGTTCCAATCGATGCGACCGGTGTATTTTTCGTCATAGATCGGCTTGGTCTGCGTGATGCCGCCAAGCGGCCGCGAACCGCCATAGAGATTGTAGTAGATGCCCGTGATGTCGTCGATTTGGCTTTGCGTCAGCGCCCCCGACGGGCCGGTGATCGTGTTGGCGAAGCCCGCATTCGCCGGGCCGCGATCGGTGACGTCGGCGGAGTTGTAGTATTCGTAGGACAGCGCGTAGAACAGCGTGTCCTCGATGATCGGGCCGCGCAGCGTGCCGCCATAGCTTTCCTGGGTCGTCAGGCGCGGCGACAGCGCGCCGCCGAGGCGCGACCCGACCAAGCCTTCGTTCAGGTATTTCACGAAGGCCGACCCGTCGAGCTCATTGCCGCCTTGCGCGAGAGTCACATTGATCGCGCCGCCGAGGAAGTCGCCGTTTTCGACGTCGAACGGCACGGCTTCCACCTGGAACGTCTCGATGGCGTCGAGCGAAACCGGGCCGCGGCGGGTCGGCAGGCCGCCCGTGTTGAGGCCAAAATCGTCCTGCGCCTGCACGCCGTCGATGGTGATGCGGTTGGTGCGCGGGTTGGAGCCGGCGATGCGGATGCCCTGGTTGCCGCCGGCCGTCTGCGACACGAGCGGGTCGCGGCGGGCGAGGTCGCGCAGGTCGCGGTTGACTGACGTGACGCCGTCGATGTCGTCGCGGGTCAGCACCGATTGCGAACCGATGGAGTCCGCCCCGGCGCGCACGATGTTCGCGGTGACGACGATCTCAGCGTCGGATGGCTCGAGATCGACGACGATGCGATAGGGATTGCCGACCACGAGGAACACGTTTTCGACGCGCTCGCCCTGATAATCCGGCGCTGTGAACTCGATCGAGTACGGCCCGCCGACGCGCATGCCGCGCAAGTCGAACGTGCCGTCTGCGCCCGTCGGTTCGCTGAATCGCGTGCCGGTCGGCTCGTGCACCGCGACAACGTCAACCCCCGCCAGCGGCGCGCCGTTGACGTCCGTCACGGCGCCGCGCATCGCTGCGGTGGTTTCCTGCGCCCAGGCGACCCCGCCCATGGCGAACGAGAGCACTGAGAGGGCTGCGCCCCCCACCCACTTTTTCGACGTCATTTTGAAGACCCCCTGCCTCGCTGTCCGTCACGGCTGGCCCGCCGCGCGTCGCGCTGCGGTGCACCTAGCGTGCGGAGTCATCTTTGCGGTGACAGTTTCGTGAAGGTTCTGAGACTGTCGCATTCGCGCCACAGTTTCGCCAAGCAGAGCGCGTGACGACAGGCGCGGGCCATGCCAAAGAGCGGCCAAGACATCGAATTTTCGCCGTTGCGGCGAATTGAGCCCTGAAAGACAAAATCGCGATGCGAATGGATGCGCGCCAAATAGATGTGGCGTTCCTGGCGTTTTGCGGCATTGCAGCAATTTTGCTGATCTTCCGCGTTGCGATCTTGCTGCTCTCGCCGCTCGACCTGCACTTCGACGAAGCCCAGTATTGGTATTGGAGCCGCGATCTCGACTGGGGGTATTTCTCCAAGCCGCCCCTCATCGGGTGGACCATCGCTGCGACAACATCGCTCTTCGGCGACGCGCCTTGGGCCGTGCGACTCGCCTCGCCGATCGCCCATACTTTGGGCGCCTTCGCGCTCTACGCGCTCGCGGCGCGGCTCTACACGCCGATGGCTGGCGTTTGGGCGGGCGTCGGCTGGCTGTTGATGCCTGGCGTGCAATTCTCCGCCAGTCTGATCTCCACCGACGCGCTGCTCCTGCCGCTGTGGTGCGCGGCGCTTCTGGCGTTCCACAGGTTCGTCGAGACGCGGTCATGGGGATGGGCGGTCGCGCTCGGCGCCGCGGCCGGCTTCGGCATGCTGGCCAAATACGCCATGGGCTATTTTCCGCTCTGCGCGGCGGTCGCGTTTCTGTGGTCGCCGCAGGTGCGCGCCGCGCTGCTGTCGCGCCAGGCGCTGGCTGCCTGGGGGGTCGCGTTGACGATCGTCGCGCCGAACGCGATCTGGAACGCCGCCAACAGATTCGCCACCGTCGCGCACACAGCTGAAAACACCGATCTCGGCGGCTCCTTGTTCCACCCCGGCGAAGCGCTGAACTTCATCCTCAGCCAGGCGGGCGTGCTCGGGCCGATCTTGTTCGTCGCCCTGGCGGCGCTCTTGGTGCAAGCCGTGCGCGCGCCGGGCCGCATCGAGGAGCGCGAACGCGTCCTCTGGGCGTTCATCGCGCCGCCGCTGGCGATCATCATCGTGCAGGCCCTGTTGACGCGGGCGCACGCCAATTGGGCCGCCGCGGCCTATCCCGCCGCGATCGTGCTGCTGGCCGGCCTGTTGTCGCGCGGACGCATCGGACGCATCGCGCTGTGGAGCAGCGCCGGCGTGCATGCGGCGCTCGGCGCGCTGCTCGCGGCGGTGACGCTGTCGCCCGAGATCGTCGACCGCTTCTCCGACAAGCGCCCGCGCGGCCTACGCGAGGCCGCCGCCTGGGCGCAGACTGCCGACCGCATCGAAGCCGAGGTCGCAGCGCTCGCCCAAACCGGCCCGGTCACCGCCATCCTCGTCGATCATCGCGCCGCGTTTTTCGAGCTCGCCTATCAGTGGCGCGACAGCGGCGCGCCGCCAGCGCCCTTGCGCATGTGGGTTTTGGGTCCCGTCGCGGGCAATCACGCCGAGGCGGTGCAGCCGATGCAACCGGCCAATGGCGGCCGCGTGCTCGTGGTGTCGATGACGCCCGGCTATTGGACCCGCATCGCAGGCGATTTCCAAAGCTTCGCGCCGCGCGACGCCGCGGAGATTCCGCTTGGCGGCGGCGCCGTGCGCACCTTGGCGCTCGCGGAGGCCTCCGGATTTGCGCCGGCGCCGCGCGACGAGGCCTTCATGGCGGAGTTTCGCTAGGTCGCGTCAGCTGAGATCGATGCCGAGATCCTGCGCCAGCACGGCGATCAGGCGCGAATGGCGCCGGTCGATCGCCTCCCAGGTCCACTCCTCGATGCTCTCGATGTCGCGCGTGATCGCCCAGATCGGCGCGCCCGGCGTTTTGAAAAACAGATCGCGCTTCTCGGCATAGGATTTCCGCGCCGCGATTTTATTTTGCGCGCGCGTCAACAAAATCCAATTGCCGAGCAGATGGGCGTAGCGCGAGCGCAGCTCCGGCGTCGGAAAATTCGGCTCCCAAGAGCGACCGCCGGACGGCGGCAGGATATGTTCGACGGTGACGTCGTCGCCGCGCACGTTCGGCACAGCGCCGCCCGGCAGCGCCGCGTTCATGCGCGCCAACAGCACCCGACGCAATCCCGAATCGGTCTTGCTGTCGCGACGGAACGGCCCGCGGATGCGCGCCAGGAGCGCGCGCGATTCCGACAGCGTCAGCGACACCGCCCCGCCGGGGCCGTACAATTTCTTTTTGTCGGCCCCGGCCCGCCAGACGCGCGCCAGGCGGGCGTCTTTGTCCTCCTCAATCCGGTTGAGCGCCATGGCGAAGGTCAACAGGTCCATGCCGCGCACGAAGGTCGCAAACGCATCGTGATCGTGGCCGAATTCGGCGAGGAAGCGCACCACCAGCGCCTGCCAGGACTTGCTTGGCGTGTTGTGCATGCACAAAATGCGGCGATTGACGTCCTTGGTGTGCGGGCCCGCATCCACGGTCGCGTTGCTGACAGCGCGCAGCGCCGCGCCGAATTGCGGCAATTGGCGCTGCAGGAATTCCTGGGGAGACGAGCGCTCCTCGATGGCGCGGCGGAACGCGCCGAGATCGCCGGGCGACAGGATCGGCTCGCCGAACAGCAATTGCGGCACGATCTCGATCAGGTACGCGAACGCATCGCGGCCCATCTCGTCCTCGAGCGTCTCCCATTGGCGGGCCGCGGCCTCGGCCTCCTCGTCGCTGAGCTGCGCGCGCTCGAGCAGTTCGGACTTCAGCACGTCGGGACCGGAAGGCAGACGGCCCGCGCGCGTCATCGCGTTGAACACGGTGAGCGCCGCGCCGCGCTCGCCGGCGTCGATGATGTTGAACAGCGTGGCGCGGCAGATATACGTCGCGAAGGCGTCGAGCTGCGTCGTGCTCATGCCGTCGAGCAGACGACAGATGACTTCCGCCGCCGCGCACAACAGGCCTTGCGAATCCGTGACCGTGCCTTCCGCCTCCGCCAGCGTGCGAAAGCGCCCGGGCTTCTGCACGTATTCGTGGTAGAAATTTTCGTCGGCCGGCCGCAGGCGCAGCCGCGGCGTCGCGTTGTCGAGCAGGATCAGGCTTTGGTACAGCGGCGCGCGGTGCGAGATGCGGTCGCGGGCATAGGCGAGGATCATCGTCAGCGTCGTGATGCGCTGCTGCCCGTCAGCGACTTCGACCTCGCGCATGCCGTCGCGAACGAACACCATCTGGCCCACGAAATAGAATGAGGCGCGACGCTCATAGGCGCCGCGCAGATCCTCGATCAGCTGACCGATCTCGCTTTCCTCCCAGACATAAGGCCGCTGGTGGCGCGGGATGCGCATGACCTGCTGTCGCGACAGCAGCGTCGACAGGCTATCGATCTGGGCCGACAGGCCGATCGGGGGATCCCCAAAGGGCGAAGCCATGGCGTAGG
>CAZMRN010000063.1:0-9003 GCA_964568575.1 uncultured Caulobacteraceae bacterium | reverse complement strand
GGCGGCGGCGTCGATCTCGACGCGCGCGGCGCGCCTGGGCTCACCCTCCGGGCGGAAGATGGCGGCGGTCGAGATTGCCGAACCGGGTGTAGCGGCTGTCAAAGAAGAGCCTCGCGGTGCCGATGGGGCCATGGCGTTGTTTGCCGATGATCACTTCGGCGGTGTTCTGCACCTCCGCAAGCTGCCTTTGCCAGGCGAAATGCTCGTCGGTGCCCGAGCGCGGCTCGGCGCGCTCGAGATAATAGCTTTCTCGGAACACGAACAGCACGGCGTCGGCGTCCTGTTCGATCGAGCCGGATTCGCGCAGGTCCGATAATTGCGGGCGTTTGTCTTCGCGCATCTCGACCTGGCGCGAGAGCTGCGACAGGGCGATGACCGGCACCGACAAATCCTTGGCCATCGCCTTCAGGCCTTGCGTGATCTCGGACACCTCCTGCACCCGCCCATCGCCGCGGCGCGAGGAGGACGTCACCAGCTGCAGATAATCGACGATGATGAGATCGAGCCCGGCGGAGCGCTTCAGGCGCCGGGCCCGAGTGTGCAATTGCCCGATCGAGATCGCGCCGGTTTCGTCGATGTGCAGCGGCAGTTTGTGCAGTTCAGCCGATTTCTCCATCAGCCGCTCATATTCGGCCTTGGAGATGTGCCCGCGGCGGATCTTGTCGCTCTCGATCTCGGCGGCGTCGGACAGAAGGCGCGTGGCCAATTGTTCGGACGACATTTCCAGCGAGAAGAACGCCACCACGCCGCCGGGATTTTGCGCGTTCTCGATATCGCCGGCCTCCATCGCCTTCAGCCGCGCATAGGCGACCTGATAGGCGATGTTGGTGACGAGCGCGGTTTTGCCCATCGAGGGGCGCCCGGCGAGGATGATCAGGTCGGAGGGGTGCAAGCCCCCGAGCTTGAGGTCGAGATCGGCGAAGCCGGTGGAGAGGCCCGAGACGTCGGACTTGCGCTCGTACGCCGCCGCGGCGACGTCGATCGAGCGCGTCACGGCGACGGAAAACGGGTTGAACCCCTTCGAGGCCGTGCCGGTTTCGGCGAGCGAGGCGAGCGTGCGTTCGCTCTCCTCGATGATCTTCTCGGAGTCCGCGCCGTCCGGCGGATCCTGCGCCAGCGCCGAAATCTCCTCGCCGACGCGGATCAATTGGCGCCGCAGCGACAAATCATAAATCAGCTCAGCGTATTCCTGCGCGTGCACGCTCAGCCGCGCGGCGTTCTCCAGCAGCGTCAGGATGTAGGCCGCGCCGCCGATCTCCGCGAGGCCGCCATCCTTGACGAAGCGCTCGCGCAGCGTGACGCCGTCGGCCAAACGGCCGCCCTCGATCATCTCCGACACGGCGGTCCAGATGCGGCCGTGCACGGGATCGTAGAAATGCTCCGCGCGCAGCGGCTTGTTCAGCCGGTTATAGACCTCGTTGTCGAACAGGATGGCGCCGAGCAAACCCTGTTCGGCGTCGAGATTGTGCGGCGGCGCGCGCAGAGCTGCGTCGGCGAGCGGGCGGGCGAGCGAACCATCGGCGGGCATGGCCGCCTTATCGCGTGATTCGATCGCGCCATCGCGCGCGCGGCCGGATTTATTCAGAGGTCGAAACGATCGGCGGCGTCAAACGCATACGTCCGGTCCCGGCGAAGGCCGGGGCCGAACGGAGCTTTCGTGCAAGACCGTGGCGCGCCTAGGCGACCGGTTCGTTCGCCATGGTGACGGCGGCGATTTCCTGGGCCTGGGCGTCGGCGGCGGCGCGGTCCTCTTCGAAGGCGGAGGCGATGACGTTCTCGCCGCGCGCCTGGCGCTCGGCTTCGTCGGGCGAACGCGCGACATTGAGCGTCACGGTCGCGGCGACTTCCGCATGCAGGCGCACTTTCACGCTGTGCAGGCCGATCGTCTTGATCGGCTTGTCCAGCACAACGGCGCCGCGCGGCGCCTCGAAGCCCTTCGGCGCTTCCGCGTTGATCGCTTCGGCGATGTCGCGGGCCGAAACCGAGCCGTAGAGCTGGCCCGATTCGCCGGCCTGGCGGATCAGCACATAGGTTTTGCCGTCGATGGCTTCGGCGTTCTTGCCGGCGGCGGCGCGCGCTTCGGCGTTGCGCGCTTCGATGTCGGCGCGTTGCGCTTCGAAGCGCTTCTTGTTGGCCTCGGTGGCGCGCAACGCCTTGTGCATCGGCAGCAGATAATTGCGCGCGAACCCGTCGCGCACCTTCACCACGTCGCCAATGCCGCCGAGGTTCTCGACGCGCTCAAGCAGGATGATGTCCATGGCGGCGTCTCCTACTGCACGGCGTACGGCAAGAGCGCGAGATAGCGCGCGCGCTTGATGGCTTGCGACAATTCACGCTGCTTCTTGGCCGACACCGCGGTGATGCGCGCGGGCACGATCTTGCCGCGCTCGGAAATGAAGCGCTGCAGGAGCTTCACGTCCTTGTAGTCGATCTTCGGCGACCCGGCGCCGGAGAACGGGCACACTTTGCGGCGGCGGCCGAACGGGCGGCGCGCGGGAATGTTGGCGATATTAATCTTGGCGGCGTTCTTCGACATGATTATTCCTCCACGCCCGCGCCGTCATCATCGCGGCCTTCGCGGCGCGCGCGGCGGCGCTCGTCGCGGTCGCGGCGGGCCAACATCGGCGAGGGCTCCGCGTCCAGCGTTTCGACGCGCACGGTCATGAAGCGCAGCACGTCCTCGTTGATGAGCTGACGGCGCTCGAGTTCATGGATCACCGGGGCGGGGGCCTCGATGTTCAGAAGCGCGTAATGGCCCTTGCGGTTCTTACGGATGCGGTGGGTAAGGTTGCGCAGGCCCCAATATTCGGACTTCTGCACCGACCCGCCCTGATCCGTGACGGTCTTGGCGACTTCTTCCAGGAGCGCGTCGACCTGTTGGGGCGAGATGTCCTGACGCGCGATGAGCACGTGTTCATAATACGGCATTGACGATCCTTCCTGAGACCCGCGGCGCTCGGAGGGCGGAAGCTCCCGCCGAGACGATGGATCCCGGGCGCGTCAAAGCCCCGGGACCGCAGGTCGTTTGCGAAGGCGCGCAGAAGCCACAAAAGCGGCCGCGACGCAAGCGCCCCCGGCGGCGATTGCGGCGGGGCGCGACTCCGCGCACCACCCCCCGGATGACGTTCGATCTATTCGACCTCCTCGTCGCCGCCGCCTCCGTCGCGCTCGGCGTCGCCGGCCTGGTGATCCAGGCGCGCGTGCCGCCGGTGGCGATATTCGGCTATTGGAGCGACGACACGCTGCAAACCACGATGGCGGAAGGCCGCGCGCGGCAACGCCAGCACGCGCTGGGCTTCCGCCTGATCCTGGCCGGCCTGCTGCTCGCTCCCGCCTTCCTGCTGATCAAGCTGGCCGTTTAGCGCTGCTTGTCCGGGCGCTGCGCTTCGGCTAGTCCGCGCCGATGACCACCGCGTTCATTTTTCCCGGCCAGGGCAGCCAAACGCCCGGCATGGGCAAGGCCCTGCACGACGCCTTCGGCGCTGCGCGCGAGGTGTTCCAGGAGGTCGACGAGGCGCTCGGCCAGAAGCTGTCGAGGCTGATTTTCCAGGGGCCGGAAGACGAACTGACGCTCACCGCCAACGCCCAGCCGGCGCTCATGGCGGTGTCGATGGCTGCGATGCGGACCTTGGAGCGGGAATTCGGCGTTTCGGTCGGCGCGGCGGCTTATGCGGCCGGACACTCGCTGGGCGAGTATTCCGCGCTCGCCGCGGTGGGGGCGCTGACGGTGCACGACGCCGCGCGGCTCTTGCGCATTCGGGGCGATGCGATGCAGGCGGCGGTTCCGGTCGGGGCGGGCGCGATGGCGGCGCTGATCGGCAAGGTCGACGTCGAGACCGCCGAAGCCATCGTCGCCGACGGGCAGGGCGCGGGCGTCGTGGCCGTGGCCAACGACAACAATGTCGGCAATGTCGTGATTTCCGGGGAGAAGGCGGCGGTGGACGCCGCCATCGCGGCCGCCAAGACGCGCGGCGTGCGCGCCATTCCCTTGAGCGTATCGGCGCCGTTCCACTCGCCGCTGATGGCGCCGGCGGCGGAGGCGATGGCTGCGGCCCTGGCCGAGGCCGATATCCGCCCGTTCGCCGTCCCCGTCGTCGCCAACGTCACCGCCCGGCCGAACAGCGAACCGCTCGAGGCGCGTCGCCTCCTGGTCGAGCAAATCACTGGCCGCGTGCGCTGGCGCGAAAGCGTCGCCTGGCTGGCGGCGGAAGGGCCCGACGGCGGCGGCGTGACCCGCTTCGTGGAGGTCGGCGCCGGTAAGCAGCTCTCCGGCATGGTCAAGCGCACCGCCCCCGACGTCGCAACCCTCGCCCTCAACGAGCCGGCGGATTTGGAGGCGTTCGCGAAGGGGTAGGCGGCGCATGACGGCGCGCCGGCGCCGTGATAGCATTTTGCTATGGAGCGCATCACCACCCTTCCCAACGTCCGCGCCGGCAGGCCGACCATTCGCGGCATGCGGATCACCGTGGCCGAGGTGCTCGAGATGCTTGGGTCCGGCATGACGGAAGCGGATGTGCTCGAGGCGTTCCCGTATCTGGAGGCCGACGACATCAGGGCGGCGCTGGCCTACGCCGCGCGTCATTTCGATCATCCGGTCGTCACCGCCTGAGCGGCGGCGGTGCGCTTCCTGATCGACGCCAACCTGCCGCCAGCCCTGGCGCAATGGCTCGTCGCGCGCGGGCATGACGCTTCACACTGCGCCGAGGTCTTGTCTCCCCACGCCGATGACGGCGCGATCTGGTCACACGCCAAGGCGCTCGGCGCGATTGTGGTGACCAAGGACCAGGACTTTATCGACATCGCAGTGCGCTCGCCCGAAGCGCGCGTTGTGCTGGTGCGTTGCGGCAATCTAAAATTGTCCGCGTTTGAGGCTTGGTTCCTGGCCCGCGCGCCGGCCATGGAGCAGCTCCTGCAACTCGGCGAGGCTGTGGTCGAACTGCGCTGACGGCGGGGCCGACCAACGCGACGGTCGCCTTCATCTTTGCCGTCGCGCGGTGTATCGGCTGCACGCTCAGGAGCGCATCGATGTTCTCACTCACAGGAAAAACAGCGCTCGTCACCGGCGCGTCGAGCGGCATCGGCGGGGCGATCGCCAAGGCGCTCGACGCCCAGGGCGCGCGCGTGGCGCTGTCGGGCACGCGGGTCGAGGCGCTGGAGGCCGTCCGCGCTGACCTCAAAAACGACAGCCCGATCCTGCCGTGCAGTCTGGCGGACGCCGCCGCGGTGGACGCGCTGGTCGGCCAGGCGGAGGCTGCGCTCGGCGGCCGGCTCGACATCCTGGTCTCGAACGCAGGCGTCACCAAGGACGGGCTGCTGCTGCGCATGAAGGACGCCGATTGGGAAAACGTCCTCAAGATCAATCTGGAGGCGTATTTCCGGCTCTCGCGCGCCGCCTTGCGCGGCATGATGAAAAACCGCTGGGGCCGGATCATCGCCATCACGTCGGTCGTCGGCGTCACCGGCAATCCGGGGCAGGCCAATTACGCCGCCTCCAAGGCCGGCATGATCGGCTTCTCCAAGGCGTTGGCCCAGGAGGTCGCCAGCCGCAACGTCACGGTCAATTGCGTGGCGCCCGGCTTTATCGCCTCCGCCATGACCGACGCCCTGCCCGAGGCGCAGAAGGCCGCGCTGCTCGGGCGCATCCCCGCCGCACGCCTCGGCGAAGGCGGCGACGTGGCCGCCGCGGTCGCCTATTTGGCGAGCGAGGAGGCCGCTTACGTCACCGGCCAAACGCTGCACGTGAACGGCGGCATGGCGATGATTTAGCCCCGCAGCCGACCGCGCAGGGCTTCTGGTCAAGCCCAAAAGGGCGTGCTAACGGGACCCATCTTCCGGGCCTTAAGGCGTCCGATCAGGATTCGCGAAGCCCCTACGAAGTCGTAAGAATTCAATTATCGGACGAGGCAAGTATGTCGGACGTATTCGAGCGCGTGAAGGCGATCGTGATCAAGCACCTGGAGACCGCGCCCGAGAAGGTGACGGAGAAGGCCAGCTTCATCGACGATCTCGGCGCCGACAGCCTGGACAATGTCGAACTCGTCATGGCGTTCGAGGAAGAGTTCGGCATCGAGATCCCGGACGACGCCGCAGAGCACATCCAGACAGTGGGCGACGCGGTGAAATTCATCTCCGAAAAAGTCGGCTGAGGCCGGCCGCAGCGCGATGCGTCGCGTCGTCATCACGGGCGTGGGGCTGTTGACGCCGCTCGCCGCAGGCCGCGAACTGTCGTGGTCGCGTCTGCTCGCAGGCCAATCCGGCGCCAACCGCATCGATCATTTCAAGGTCGACGATCTGCCCTGCCGGATCGGATGCCTCGTGCCGCGCGTCGATGGGCGCGGCGGCGGCGGCGGCGATGTGGAGGGATCGTTCAATCCCGATGCGGCGATGTCGCCGAAGGAACAACGCCGCGTCGACGATTTCATCCTCTATGCGATGGCTGCGGCCGATGAAGCGATCGCGGATTCCGGTTTGAAGCCCGAGACGAACGAAGATCGCGACCGCATCGGCGTGCTCATCGGATCGGGCATCGGCGGTCTCGATTCCATCGCGCAGACCGCGCTCCTGCTCGAGCGCGAAGGCCCGCGCAAAGTCAGCCCCTTCTTCATCCCCAGCGCGCTGATCAATCTGGCCTCGGGCCAAGTCTCGATCCGCTACGGCTTTCGCGGCCCCAACCATTCCGTCGTCACCGCATGCGCCACCGGCGCACACGCGATCGGCGATGCGGCGCGGCTGATCAAATATGGCGACGCCGATGTGATGATCGCCGGCGGCGCGGAGGCCGCGATCTGCCGCATCGGCATGGCGGGTTTCGCGGCGTCGCGCGCGCTCTCCACCGGCTTCAACGATCGCCCGACCGAGGCGTCGCGCCCCTACGACAAGGACCGCGACGGCTTCGTCATGGGCGAAGGCGCCGGCGTGCTCGTGCTCGAGGAATACGAACGCGCCAAGGCGCGCGGCGCGAAAATTTACGCGGAAGTGAAAGGATACGGGCTCTCCGGCGACGCCCATCACATCACCGCCCCGGCCGAAGACGGCGACGGCGGCTATCGCGCCATGCGCGCGGCGCTCAAGGATGCGGGCCTGCAGCCGTCCGACATCGACTATGTCAACGCGCACGGCACCTCGACGCCGCTGGGCGATGAAATCGAACTCAAGGCTGTCGAACGGGTGTTCGGAAACGCGGCGGGCGGCTTGTCGCTGTCCTCGACAAAATCCGCGATCGGGCACTTGCTGGGGGCGGCGGGGGCCGTGGAGGCGATCTTTTGCGCACTGGCGATCCGGGACGGGATGATCCCGCCAACCCTGAACTTGTCCAATCCTTCGGTCGAAACGCCCATCGATCTTACGCCATTGACGGCGCGCAAGAAGACCGTGACGGCGGCGATGTCGAACAGCTTTGGGTTCGGGGGGACGAACGCGGCGGTGATCTTGACCGCGGCGAGCTGATGGCGCGCGCGCACCGTGCGCAGGACCGGCCGCGCAAACGCGGCGGGGCGCAAGCGAAGGAAACGCGGCGGCGAATCTGGTCGGGCTTCGGCGCGATCGCCTCGGCGCTGGTGACGATGGCCTTCGTCGCGCTTGGCGCGGCGTTCCTGTTCATCACGGAAGTCAATCGCCCCGGCCCGGAGCGCGCGGATGCGTCCTCCCTGGTCATCCCGCGCGGCGCGTCGCTGACCGCGATCGGACGCACGCTTGAGGAAGACGGCTTCATCCGCAACGCGCTGGTGTTTCGCATCGCCGCGCAGGCCTTCGCGGCCGGCGAAACGATGCAGGCGGGCGAGTACGAGATCCCGGCGCGCGCCTCGATGCGCGCGATCATCGACCAGCTCACCGACGGTCGCTCTTTGCTGCATCCCATCACCGTCGCCGAAGGCCTGACCAGCGCTACGGTGATCGACATTCTCGCGCGCTCCGATGTGCTCACCGGCGCCGTGCCGGAGGTTCCGCCCGAAGGGTCGCTGTTGCCGGAAACCTATGCCGTGCCGCGCGGCACCGAACGCGCCGCGCTCTTGCGCCAGATGATGCAGGCCCATGACGAGACGCTCGCCGAATTGTGGCGCGGCCGCGCGCGCAATCTGCCGATCTCGACGCCGGAAGAGGCCGTCATCCTGGCCTCCATCGTCGAGAAGGAGACCGGCGTCGCCGAAGAACGGCCGCGCGTGGCGGCGGTGTTCGTCAACCGCCTCCGCCGCGGCATGCCGCTGCAGAGCGACCCGACGATCATTTACGGGGTGTGCAAGCAATTGCCGCAGCGATGCGTCAATGGCCGGCTGGTGAACGAGACGACCGGGCGCCAGCGCGGCATCCGGCAAAGCGAAATCGAGATGGATACGGGCTACAACACCTATCGCATCCCGCGCCTGCCGCCGACGCCGATCGCCAATCCCGGCCGCGCGTCGCTCGAGGCCGTGCTCAACCCGCCGACCACCAACGAGCTGTTCTTCGTCGCCGACGGAACCGGCGGGCACGTGTTCGCCGCCACCGTGGCCGAGCACAACCGCAACGTCGCGCGCTGGCGTGAGATCGAGCGTCAGGCCGCCGCCGAGTAAACCGCGGCGGCCGCGTCGCGATTGCCCTGTGCGCGATTTGGCGGCAAGCATCGCATCATGAGAGCGAAGGCATGAGCGTATCCTCCATGACCGGCTTTGCGCGCGTCGAAGGCGCGGCGGGCGGGACGGCGTGGGTGTGCGAGGCGCGCAGCGTCAATGGCCGAAACCTGGACGTGAAGATCCGCGCGCCGCTGGGGTGGGAGGCGCTTGAGCCCGTCGCGCGCGACGCGGCGGGCAAGCGCTTCAAGCGCGGCTCGATCCAGATCGCTCTGACGCAGGCGCGCGACCAGCGCGCCGCCCAGGCGCGTCTCGACCACGACCAGATCGCCGCGCTGATCGCAGCTTCTGCGCCTTATGTCGCCAGCGGCGCGGTCGCGCCGCCGCGCTGGGATGGGCTGTTGCAGGCGCGCGGCGTGATGATCAGCGACGACGCCGCCGAGCCGGCAGACCGCAC
>CAZMRN010000062.1:8548-9056 GCA_964568575.1 uncultured Caulobacteraceae bacterium | reverse complement strand
CAGGGTCCATATGGCCCCTACTTCGAACAGCGCCACATGCTGGCGCTGGCGCAGGCGGGCCATGAAATCGGCTGCGCCGGTTTCAGCCATCGCAGCCTTGTGGCCATGCCTGTAGCCGAAGCCGCCGCCGAGCTCGACCGCAACGCCGCGACGCTGACAGCGCTCGGCGTGAAGGCGCCGATCGCATCGCTGGCGTATCCGCACGGCGCGCTCTCGCCGGCGCTGAAGCTTCGCCTTCCGCCGCGCATTCTCAGCGCACGCAGCATGGCGCCTGGGCTCAATGGCGCATGGACGGATCTGTCCGCGATCGCGTCGCATCCGTTGTGCGCCGTTGAAAGTTTTGCGCCGATCGCGGCCGCTTTGGAGCGCGCGCGCGTGCGCCGCGGCTGGGTGGTGGTTCACGCGCTCGATGTGCGCGACGCCCCGGCGGCGCACGCCGTCACGCCCGCCACGCTCGATGCGCTTGTGAACGTGGCCAAACGGGCGGGGTTCGAGATCGCGCCGGTGG
>CAZMRN010000062.1:5954-8535 GCA_964568575.1 uncultured Caulobacteraceae bacterium | reverse complement strand
ATCGCCATGGGCGCGCACGGCCCGGCGCTTGCTTGGGGCTGACGCCGCCGCCGAATTAAGGCGGCCTTCACCAAAGCGGCCTAGCGCCGATCAAGACCGCTGCAGGATGATCGCCATGTCACGCAACGCCGTCGCCGCTTTCGCCGTGCTCGTCGCAGCCGGCTTTGCAGGATGCGCCGCCACGGCGCGCGCGCAGACGCCAACGCACGGCGCGGACAGCGCCGTTGCGCATGTCCAACCGGCGCAGGTCGTTCGCAAAGACTAGTGGCGGGTTTCCAGCCATTCGCGCGCCTTGCGTTGCGCGGCGGCGATTTCAGACGTGGTCATCTGGTCGGCCAGTTCCTTGCGGCATTCCTTGGCGGCGTCCGAGCCGCGCAGCGCTGCAAGATTGAACCACATATGCGCCTGGATCAGATCGATCTCGCCGCCCTGGCCCGTCGAATAGATCAGACCCAATTTGTAGAGATCGCCGCAATCGCCGGCGACGCGCGCAGCCTGATGCGCTTCCGCAATTTCGACGTCCGTAAACGCCATGACACGTGCTCCCTTGTCTCATCCGGGAACGCCGCGCTGTCGCGTCATCCGCTCCCGGCCCACATCGACCCATCGGCGTGCATTTTTCGCGCCGCCGGGGAAGCAAAAAGCACATCAGCCGTTTCAACGCGGTAAACGCGGAGAAGGGATACCGGCGCATCAAGCATGATCGCGCGGCGCAGCCGCCTGCGCGCTCCGATCACGCAAGCGTGAGCGCCGCGGCGAACCCGCCGCGGCGGCTAAACGATTCATTCAGCGCCGGTTCAGCGCAGGCGCGCGATCGTCTGCATGCAACCTGTCGCATGGGCCGTGGGCGCCGCCCGCAGCATGCGCAACTCGGAGACGAAGAGATGAAAAAGCTCTTGATCGCCGCGGCCGCTGCAGCCTCCTTCGCAGCGCCGCTGGCGGCCACGGAAGCGGCCGCCCATGACCGCCATCGCGGCCATTACGACCATTATGATCGCTACGACCGCGACTATGACGATCGCGACGACCGGCGCGACGAACGCCGCGCCTATCGCGAGGGCTATCGCGAAGGCCGCTGGGACGACCGGCGCTACAACGGCTATTATTATCGCGGCGATTGGCGCTATGGCCCGCCCCCGCGCGCCTATTATCACGATCCGCACTACCGCCCCGGCTATGTGCGCTGGGCCCGCGGGCATCGGCTGCCGCCCTATTATCGGGAGCGCTACGTCGTGGTGAACAATTATCACGGCTACGGCCTGCGCGCCCCGCCGCGCGGTCATCATTGGGTGCGCGACGATCGCGGCGATTATCTCCTCGTCGGCATCGCCACGGGCGTGATCCTGGGCGTGGCGCTCGCCAACTAGGCCGGACGCCCGCGCGGAATTTACCGCTGAGTAAGCATGGCGCGTCATCCTGCGAGTGACGCAAGGAGACGCGCCATGCTGCTTTATCTGTGGTTCGCCGCGATCATGTCGGCGGCGGCGCCGGGGGCGCAGGACATATTGAGCCGCTGGTCGCTCGCGATGGAGCGCCAATTGATCGGCGAGGCGACGCGCCAGTCTTGAACGGGGGATAAACGGCGGTCGCCTCCCGCCGCACGCCCTCAGAATTTTTGATATTCGTGAATAATTTCAACATCACCTAAACATCGGGCAGGCAAACGATCCGACCGGTCAGGGAGGCGGACTAGCATCCGCCCATGCCCTACGATCCCGCCAAAGACATCTTCGCCACCCACGCCAGCGACAGCGCCGGCCCCGCGCGCAACGCGGTCGCCGTCACGCCGAGCGATTCCACAGACCTGCCGGCCTACGCCAAAGCGCTTTATGTGGGCGTCAGCGGGGCGCTCGTCGTGGTGCCCGTCGGCGCCAGCACGGACGCCGGCGTCACCTTCGCGAATTGTCCGGTCGGGTGGCTGCCGGTGCAGGCGCGGCGCGTGCTCGCCACCGGCACCACAGCCGGCCAGATCGTCGCGCTGATCGGCTGACGGTCCGCGATGACAAGCCTGTCGCTTGGCCTCGGCGTCAGCGCGCGCAGCGCACGCGCCAGCGCCGCAATCGCCGTCGCCGCGCCCAGCGGCTTCACGGACTTCGCGCGGCCGACGATTTTTCGCGCGAGCGGAAACGTTTTTTCGACGGACTACAATCACGCAGCGGCGAAGCCGGCCTATACGCAGACCATCTATGTCCGCAACGTCGCCAACAATACCGGCGACGGCTTAAGCTACGCCACCGCCGTGCGCTCTATCAAAAGCGCGATCTCCAAAGCCAACGCCTTTGCCGGCGAGACGGTGCGGCTGCTTGTATATGGCGAAAAGCGCTATGTGACCTCTGCTGTCATATCGGGCGTGCAGGACAGTTGGGCGGGTTTTTTGCCTACCGTCGATCTCGTCATCGAAAGCGGCGACGGCCTGCCGATCTATTCCATCGCCAATCTGCTTTTGCCGGCCTTTGTGCAGCCCTTCGCCGGCGAACCGTATTATCACGCAACGCATGGCTCGACCGTGCCCAGCACGACCGCCGCCGACTTCGCCAATCTCGATTCGGACGGGGTGCCGCGCGCGCTGTCGCGCGTCGAA
>CAZMRN010000062.1:0-5944 GCA_964568575.1 uncultured Caulobacteraceae bacterium | reverse complement strand
CAGCGCCGATCCGCGCGCCGAGCTGGCCGCCGCCGCCGCCGATGGGCGCGGCGCAGTCTATGTCGACGCCGCCAACCGGCGCATCTGGGTGCGCCTGTTCAATGATCGCGCGCCGGACGCGGACTTCTATTCGCTGACCGCCGGCGGCAACGGCCTGATCAGCAATGCCGCCGCGCGCGTCTTGTGGATGGACAATGTCCGCCTGATCGGCGGCGATTTCGCCCTGCGGGTGCAGGGGTCTGGCTCGACCGTGGGCCACACGATCCGCACTCAGGATTGCTGGTTTGCGCACGCGCACGGCATCGGCTTCGGCCACTCGGACGGCGGGCCTTCGACCATCGTGCACAATCGCGCCATCGCCAAATGGAACCGCAGCGACGGGATCAATTATCACGGCGCGCTGACCAGCCAGGCGACCTGCCCGACCGCCCTTGAGATCGGCTGCATCGCCGATTGGAACGGCTGGGACGCCGCCGGCATCAATAACGGCACCACGGCGCATGAATATTGCCGCGCGATCCGGGTGAATGGCCGCTATCGGAACAACGCCGACCGGCAGTGTCACGACATTCAGCAAAGCCAGAACTGGTATCTGGGCTGCGTGGCCGGGCCGTCTCGCGCCTCTGCGGGCGCCGCCCGATCGGGCTTCGTGTGCGGACAAAGCGACTCCGGCGCCGAGTTGGCGAAAACCTGGCTCGACGCCTGCAGCGTCGGCGCGGGCATGACCAGCGACCTTTATTGCTACGCCAACGCCGCGTTGCGCTACGCGAACATGACCATCGGGTCGTTTGCGCTGGGCGGGACGACCGCGAACATCCAAGAGTATGCGGCGTGAGGCCGGACGGTCGTCGAGCGCATTCCACAGGTCTTTGATTTTATCCACCGGCTGCCGCGGGGCCGCCTCGCCCGCTCTGAAACCCGCCCCGGCCGCCCGGAACAGGTTGATCGAGCGTAATTTTTCGTGCGCCAGGAGTGGAACGCCTCCCGAACGCGCGGGCTCCGCCGCAGCCCCGTTCCCCATCTGGGAGACGCTTGCGCCCCGCTGCGACCGCGTTAGGGTTAATCCGTGGGACGCTGGCGCTTCGGCGCGAGCGAGCGGGGTGCGGGATGGATCGGGTAGCGAGGTCGGAGGCGATAAGCCCTGCCGTGGCCGTCAGGACGGCCCAACCGGTGCGGCGTGCGGCGACAACCGCGCCGCGTCGGATTCGCGAACCTTCCCGACCAGCGCTCGGCGGCGCCGCCAAGCGCGCGTTCGACATCATCGTCGCCAGCGCCGCGCTGGTGTTTCTCGCCCCAGCTTTGATCCTGATCGCCATCGCCGTTCGGCTCGAGTCCGCCGGCCCGGCCTTGTTCACCCAGCGCCGCGGCGGTTTCCGCGGCAAGCCGTTCGCGATCTACAAGTTCCGCACCATGACCGTCTGCGACGACGGGCACACGGTACCTCAGGCCGCGCCCGGCGACGCCCGGATCACCAAGCTCGGCGCCTTCCTGCGCCGCACCAGCCTCGATGAGCTGCCCCAATTCTTCAATGTGCTGCGCGGCGACATGTCGATCGTGGGCCCGCGTCCGCACGCCTTGGCGCACGACCGCGCGTTCGAAACCATCGAGCCGCGCTATCGCCAGCGCAGCGTGGCGCGCCCCGGCATCACCGGTCTCGCCCAAATCTCGGGCGCGCGCGGGCCGACGGCCACGTCAGCGTGCATCGAACGTCGCGTCTCGCTCGATCTGGACTATATCGCTCGGTGGTCGCTCTGGCTCGACGCCAAGATCGTGGCCTTGACGATCGTGCGCGTGCTCACTGACGACACCGCCTTCTAGCCGCCGACAGCCGCGCGCCGCGCCGGTCTGGTCCGGCGCGCATCGCACGCTGAGGAGAGCGAATGACCATCGTGGTGACCGGGGCGGCCGGGTTCATCGGCATGCATACGGCGCTCAGGCTGTTGGCGCGCGGCGAGCAGGTCGTCGGCGTCGATGATTTCAACGCCTATTATGAGCCGGCGCTAAAAGAGGCGCGCGCCGCCGAGCTCGCGCGCCACGCGCGCTTCTCCATGGTCCGGGCCGATGTGGCCGACGCGCAGGCCTTCGCCGCCCTCGTCCGCGACAGCGGCGCAGCCGGCGTGGTCCATCTCGCGGCGCAGGCCGGCGTGCGCTATTCGCTGGAGAACCCCTTCGCCTATGAGCGCGCCAATCTGGCGGGGCATTTGTCGGTGCTGGAGGCGTGCCGCCACGCGCCGGCGGTGCGCCATCTCGTCTACGCCTCGTCGAGCTCGGTCTATGGCGACCGCCCGCTCGGCGCGGCGGGCTTTCGCGAGACCGAAGCCGCCGACGCGCCGGTCTCGCTCTACGCCGCCACCAAGCGCGCGTGCGAGCTGATGAGCAGCGCCTACGCCGCGCTCTACGGATTTCCGCAGACGGGCCTGCGCTTTTTCACCGTCTACGGCCCGTGGGGCCGGCCGGACATGGCCTATTTCTCCTTCGCCGAAAAAATCGACGCCGGGCAGCCGATCGAGGTGTTCGGCGAAGGCAAGATGGCGCGTGATTTCACTTACATCGACGACATCGTCGACGGCGTCGTCGGCGTGCTCGACGCGCCCCCGCCGCGCGGCGGCCATCGGATCTTCAATATCGGCGACAGCCAGCCCGTGGCGCTGATGGACATGATCGCGACGCTTGAGCGGCACATGGGCCGCACCGCCGAAAAGCGCTTCCGCCCGATGCAGCCGGGCGACGTGACCGCCACCCATGCCGACGTCTCCGCGCTGCACGCGCTGACCGGCTACGCCCCCAAGGTGGCGCTGGACGAGGGCCTGCGCCGCTTCGTCGCCTGGCGCGAAGCCTATCGCCGCCGCGAATCCGCCGCATGAGCGGCGCAAACGCCCCGCGCCGGGCCGTGCGCGGTCATGGCTTTTGCCGCGGCCCCGTCCTAAGCTGGCGCGGGGCGGTGGAACGCGGATGCGGAGCGGATGGATCGACGGGCGATGGGCCGATTTGAAATGAACGCCGCGGATGCGCCCCGCCAGGGCCCGTCGACGTTCGACGAGCCTGCGCCGCCGCCCTTCGGCCTGCGCGATCTATGGAGCGCCGTGCGCCGACGCGCGGGCGTGGGCTTCGCCGCTTTCGTCGTGCTCGCCGCGGCCGCGGCGGCGTATTTCCTCATGCAGCCGCCGCGCTACACCGCCACGGCTTTGGTGCTGATCAATCCCCAGGCCGAACGCGTGCTCAGCGCCGATCAGGCGCTGGTCGAAGGCTCGCCGACGTCGGCGGTGGTGGATTCCGAACTCGAAGTGCTTCGTTCCCCGGCGCTGGCCCAGCGCCTGGTGCAGACGCTGAAGCTCGCCGAGGATCCGCGCTGGAACCCGGCTCTGCGCCCGCCGAGCCTGCGCGAGCGCGTGCTCGGCCCGATCCGCGAAGCGCTTGGACAGTCGCAGCGCACCGCCGTCGGCCCGCCGTCCGAAGCCGAATCCACCCAGATCATCGCCGAGCGCGTCAAGCGCGCCGTCAATGTGCGCCGCCGGGCGCTGAGCTTCGTGCTGGAAGTGACTGCGTCGACCGGCTCGGCGCAGGAATCCGCGCGCATCGCCAACGCCCTCGCCGATCTCTATCTGCGCTCCGGCGTCGAGGCGCGCGCAGAGCGCGGCGAACAGGCGACCGGCTGGCTGGCCGAGCGGGTCGAGGAATTGCGCCTGGACACCAAAGCCAAGGAAGACGCCGTCGAGGCCTACCGCGCCGAGGCCGGGCTGTTCAGCATCGACGGCCGCTCGCAAAGCGACCTACAATTGGGCGAAACCCAAGCCGCCGTGCTCGCCGCGCGCGCCGACCTCGCCGAAAAGGAAGCGCGCTACCGCCAGGTGCAGCAATTGATCGACCAGGGCGGCTCGGCCGACACCATCGCCAACGCGATCAATTCCAACGTCATCCGCGATCTGCGCCAGCAGGAAGCGCAGCTGACGCGCCGCCAGGCCGATTTGGAAAATCGCTACGGCGAATTGCATCCCGCGGTGCAGAACGGCCGCGCCGAACTCGCCGATCTGCGCGGCCAAATCAGCGCCGAACTGTCGCGCATCCGCGTCAGCCTGCGCAACGATCTGGAAATCGCCCGCACGCGCCTGCGCACCATGGAAAGCAGCCTGATGGAAACCCGCGGCGACGCGGCCTCCACCAGCGCGGCGCTGGTGCGGCTGCGCGAACTGGAGCGCGAAGCGAGCGCGGCGCGCAGCGTCTATGAAAGCTTCCTCGAGCGCCTGCACGAAGTGTCCGACCAGGGCCGCCTGGACGCCATCCAGGCGCGCATCGTGTCGCGCGCGCAGGCGCCGCGCGCGCCGTCCGAGCCGAAACTCTCCGTCGCGTTGCTGCTCGCGTTCGGCGTGGGCCTCGCGGGCGCGGTGCTCGCCATTCTGTTGGCGGAAACGCTCGACGACGCGATCGGCGACGCCGACGCGGTCGAGCGCAGGCTCGGCATGCCGGTGATCGTATCCATTCCGTTCGTGAAAAAGAACGCCCTGCGCATGCTGCCGCCCGGCGAACGCCACCCCGCCGGCCTGATCATAGAGAAGCCGATGTCGGCCTTCGCCGAAGCGTTCCGCGTGCTGCGCACTTCGGTGCTCTATTCCGATCTCGATCGGCGCACGCAGATCGTCGCGATCACATCGGCGCTGCCGGAGGAAGGCAAAACCACGACGGCGCTGTGCCTGGCGCGGATCGCGGCGATGTCGGGTCAGCGCACCATCATCGTCGATTGCGATCTGCGCCGCCAATCGCTCAACGAATTGCTCGACATCTCGCCCGCGCAAGGCCTGCTGCAGGTGTTGATGGGCAAGGCCGATTGGCGCCACGTGACCGGCCAGGACGAAGCCTCCGGCGTGCACGTCTTGCCGACGGCCTCGGGCGGCTTCACCCCGCGCGACATCTTCGGCGCCGAAGCCATGACCTGGCTGCTCGGCGAATTGCGCGCGGCTTATGACCTCATCATCCTGGATTGCCCGCCGGTGCTGGCGGTCGCGGAAACGCGCGTGCTCTCCACCCGCGCCGACGCAGTGGTGATGGTGGGCCGCTGGGGCGTGACGCCGATGCGCGCGCTCGCCGCCGCGATCGAGCAATTGCCGAAATCAAGCGCGCGGCTTCTGGGCATTGCGCTCAATTCGATCGATCCGCGCGTGCCGGGCCGATCGTCCTACACGGACGCGCTCTATTACAAGCCGGCGCAGCGCTACTACCACAACGCCTGAAGCCAGCCTCAGCTCGCGCTGGCGTAGCCCAGCGACGCGCCGTCGAGACGGCCGGTGGCGGCGAGCAGGCGATGCAGCGCGAAGGTCACGTCGCGCTGGGCCTGGGTTTGCGTGATCTGCGAGGCGAGCACTTCGCTGGTGGCGTTCAGCACCTCGATCGTGGTGCGCAAGCCCAGCGCCTGCTCGCGCTCGACCCCGGCGAGCGCGGCCTGATTGGCCTCCACCTGCACCCGGGCGGACTCCAGCACGCGGCGAGCGGCCGCCAATTGGTTCCAGGCGCCGACGACTTCGCTGACGACCTGGCGGCGCAACGCTTCGGTCTCGGCCTCCGCGCGCAGCGCGTTGAAGCGCGCCTGGCGCATGCGCGACCGATTCAATCCGCCCTCGAACAGCGGGATGCGCACGCGCGCGACCGCGCTCACGCCGCGCTCCTCCAATTCCGGCGTCGAGGTCTCGTCATTGCTCTCATAGCGGCCGCTGAACGAGATCTGCGGCCGCAGGCTGGCGCGATCGACCTCGATCTGCGCGCGGGCGGCGCGCTCCTGCTGGCGCGCGCTGCGGATGAAGGGATTGGCTTCGAGCGCCAGATCCACCGCTTCGCGCAGCGTCTGCGGCGCCTCCGGCAGGGCGACGGGCGCGACGAGCTCGCCGGGCTCGCGGCCGACGACCTCGGTGTAGACGGCGCGCGAGCCTTCGAGCTGGGCCTCGGCCTGGCTGAC
>CAZMRN010000061.1:827-9083 GCA_964568575.1 uncultured Caulobacteraceae bacterium | reverse complement strand
CCGGTCTGGCGGTCGCCGATGATCAGCTCGCGCTGGCCGCGGCCGATCGGGATCAGCGCGTCGATCGCCTTGATGCCGGTCTGCATCGGCTCATGCACGCTCTTGCGCGGAATGATGCCCGGCGCCTTCACGTCCACGGTGCGGCGCTCGGCGGCCGCGATCGGGCCCTTGCCGTCGATCGGCTCGCCAAGCGGATTGACGACGCGGCCCAACAGGCCCTTGCCGACCGGCACGTCGACGATCTCGCCCAGGCGCTTGACCGTATCGCCTTCCTTCAGGCCGCGGTCTTCGCCGAAGATCACGACGCCGACATTGTCGCGCTCGAGATTGAGGGCCATGCCCTTCACGCCGCCGGGAAACTCCACCATCTCGCCGGCCTGCACATTCTCCAGGCCATAGACGCGCGCGATGCCGTCGCCCACGCTGAGCACGCGGCCGACATCGGCGACCTGCGCCTCGGCGCCGAAGCCCTTGATCTGTTCTTTCAAAATGGCGGAAATTTCTGCGGCGCGGACGTCCATCAGTGCGGCCTTCCTTCGGTCAAGCGGATTTGAGCGCGAGCTTCATGCCCGCGAGTTTGGATTTCAGCGAGGAATCGAATTGCCGCGAGCCGACGCGCACGATGAACCCGCCGATCAGGCTCTCATCGACGCTCGCTTCGGCCTCGACCTTGGCGCCGATCGCCTTCTCGACGCCGGCGACGATGGCGGCGCGCTCGGCCTCCGACAGGGGCGCAGCAGAGATGATCTCGGCCTGGCGGGCGCCGCGATGACGCGCCAAAAGCGCGCGGAAGGCGCGCGACACCAGCGGCAGCGCCGCCGCGCGGCGGTTCTTGGCCACCGCGCCGACGAGGTTGCGGCCCAGCCCCGAGAGGCCGATCTTCTCGGCCACGGCGACCAGGGCGCGGGTTTTTTCTTCCGGATCGACCAGCGGCGAAGCGGCCGCGGCGCGCAGGTCCGCGCTGGCCGCGAAGGCGGCGTCGAGCTTGGCGAAATCGGCCTCGAGCGTCTCAAGCGCGCCCGCTTCGAGCCCCAGCTCGAACGCGGCTTGAGCGTAGCGCTCCGCCGCTTCCGCCCCTGCCGCCATGACCGCGTCCGACACGTTCGCCCCGCAGATTGCGCCATCGGTCGCAGCCTCCGCGGCGCACTGCCAAGCGCACGGGGCGTCCGAAAGCTGAGGGTGGAATACTCGCCCAAAGGCTGGGTGCGCGGCGTCGCCGCCCCGCTCGCCCGCCAACAGCGCGCGCCGGATAGCACGCGCCGTTCCGGCTTGACAACCGGCGCGCCAGCCCCCCGATCAGCGACAAAACCGCCCGAACGCGGGCCGGGCCGGCAAACAGGGGAGCACGGGAATGGCGGAAGCGTCGGCGCAGGCCGAATTGGGCGAAACCTCGCCTGAAAAGATGCGCACCGTCGTGGCGGCTTCAGCCGCCGGCACCGTGTTCGAGTGGTACGATTTCTTCATCTACGGCTCGCTGGCCGTGATCATGAAGGATCACTTTTTCGCCAACCTGCCTGACGCCCAGGCCTTCATCTTCACCCTTTTGACCTTCGCCGTCGGCTTCATCGTGCGGCCGTTCGGGGCGCTGTTCTTCGGCAAGATCGGCGACAGCAAGGGCCGCAAGGGCGCCTTCCTGGTCACCATCACCCTGATGGGCGTGGCGACCTTCGCCATCGGCCTGTTGCCGACCCAGCAGACCGTGCCCGAGAGCCTCGCCTTGTTGCCGCCGATCCTTTTGGTCGCGTGCCGGGTGCTGCAGGGCTTCGCGCTGGGCGGCGAATATGGCGGAGCGGCGATCTATGTCGCCGAGCACGCCCCCCGCGGCCAGCGCGGCTGGGCCACGAGCTGGATCCAGACCTCCGCCGGCCTCGGCCTGATCGGCGCGCTGGTGGTGATCCTGACCACCCGCACGATCATGGGCGAAGAGGCGTTCCGCGAATGGGGCTGGCGCATCCCCTTCCTGCTGTCGATCGGGCTGTTCGGCATCTCGATCTGGATCCGCATGCAATTGGAGGAGAGCCCGGCTTTCCAGAAGCTCAAGTCCGAAGGCAAGACCTCAGAGCGCGTGTTCGCAGAAAGCTTCTTCGAGTGGAAGAACCTGCGCGTCGTGATCTTGGCGCTGTTCGGGCTGATGATGGCGCAAGGGGTGGTCTGGTACACCGGGCATTTCCACGCGCGCTATTTCCTCGAGACCGCGCTGAAGGTCGAAGGCCGCACGGTCGATTATTTCATGCTCGCCGCAACGGCCGTGTCAGCCGTGCTCTACGTCTTTTTCGGCTGGCTGTCGGACAAGGTGGGCCGCAAGCCGGTCATGCTGTTCGGCATGGCGCTGATGCTGGCGAGCTATTTTCCAGGCTTCCATTTCATGACGCAGGCGGCCAATCCCGCGCTTGCGGAGGCCGCGCGCACCGCGCCGGTGACCGTGCTCGCCGATCCCGCCGATTGCAGCTTCCAGCTCGACCTCACCGGCGGCGCGGCGCGCTATTCCTCGTCCTGCGACATCGCCAAGGGCGAACTCGCCAGCTTCGGCGTCAGCTACACCACGATCGACGCGCCGGCGGGATCCTTGGCGCAAGTGCGCATCGGCGACGCGGTGACGATCGACAGCGTCGACGGGCGCGGCCTCGACGCCGCCGGCCTGCGCGCGCTGAAGGCGGAATACCGCACACGAATCCGCGCCGCGCTGACCGAAGCGGGCTATCCCGCCCGCGCCGATCCGGAGCGCATCAACGCCGCCGGCGTGATCGCCATGCTGATCGTGTTCGTCATCGCGGCGACTGCGCTGTACGGCCCGCAGGCCGCAGCTTTGGTGGAATTGTTCCCCACGCGCATCCGCTACACCGCGATGTCGTTTCCCTATCATGTCGGCACCGGATGGTTCGGCGGGCTTCTGCCCACGATCGTGTTCGCGATCGGCGTCTCCACCGGGGACATTTACGCCGGGCTTTGGTACCCCGTCGTGGTGACGGCGCTGGCCTTCGCGATCTGTTTGTTGTTCTGGCCGGAAACCAAAAACCGCGACATTTCGGATTAAGGGAGCAGCGCCCATGCCGCTTGCGCCGATCGACGCGCGCGCCTTCGCCAAAATCGCCATCGGCATCGACCGGCCGGAGGATGTCGTCGTCCTGAAGGACGGCCGCGTCTACGCCGCCGATCATCAATGCGCCGTGGCGGAGATTCACGCCGATGGACGCTTCACCCGCCTCGGCCCGCGCTTCGGCGCGCCCAACGGGATCAACGCCGACCGCGACGGCCGCATCCTCATCGCCAATTTCGGCATCTATGACGGCATGCCCGGCCCGCTCGAGCGGTTCGATCCCAAAACGGGAACGCGCGAAACGCTGGTCGCCGCGATCGGCGGGCGCAATCTGACCAGCTCGAATTATCCGATCCTGGATTCGGCCGGCAACATCTGGTGCGCGAACTCCACGTTCGCGCCCACGTGGCCCGAAGCGCTCGACGGGCGCGACGACGGCCTGATTTATGTGCTGCGCCCCGACGGACGCGCGGAAATCGTTGCGGAAGGTTTGAAATTTCCCAACGGCCTGGCGCTTTCCGCAGATGAGAAACATCTGTTCTGCTGCCAGACCTCGGCCGCCAACGTGCTGCGCTTTCCGCTCCTCGACGGCGGCGCGCGGCTCGGCGCGCCTGAGCCCTACGGCCCGCCGCTTGGCCCCGTTCTGCAGGGCCGCGTCGATCCCGATAATCCGCCGCCGCCGGAGGTGATGCACAATCTCGGCTACACGGACGGCTGCGGAATGGATGCGGAAGGCAATCTTTGGGTGACGCTGCCCGCCGCGAACAAGATCGTCGCGATCACGCCGGCGCGCGATGTGTTCGTCGTCGCGCACGATCCCGGCGGCGCGGTGCTGAATCATCCCACCAATGTCGCATGGGGCGGGCCGGATTTGCGCGACCTCTATGTCGGCTCGATCCGCGCCGATTATGTGCTGAAAGCGCGCAGCCCCGTCGCCGGCGCGCCGCTGATCCACCAGCGCTAACGCATCGACCCTCTCCCCCAAACTGGAGGAGAGGCCAGGGTGAGGGGGCGGCGCGAGGTTTGAAGCGTTCGTGCTCCACCCTCACCCCGACCCTCTCCCTCCGCGCGGAGGGAGAGGGAGTCACCTTTACGCCTCCGCGCGGATCGGGGCGGGCGCTTGCGGGTTGAGATAACGGCGCAGATCGGCCCACGGGATGCGCACTTCCGCGCCGCCCAGCGCGCCCGCGCCGCCGAACGTATAGGGCGGAAACAACAGCACCAGCGCGTCCTGCGTGATCAGCCAGAGCGACGGCTTGGTGACGCTGTCGCGCACGTCGCTTTGCGGCGGCCTGAACCCGTCGTCGCGAAACTGCGCCTTCAGCGCGGCCATCGCGCGCGTCGTCAGATAGCGCTCCCAGCCGGACCCCGGCTGAAATACGGTTTCCGCCGTCAGCGGCGCGCCGGTGCGCATGTCCACCGTCACCGCCTTGAAGCTGGTGTTCGGGTGCGCCGCGCCGAGCGAGAGTTCGTAGAGATCGAACCGCACCGAGACGAGTTCAGGCCCGGCATAGGCGATCTGGTAGGTGACCTGCTCTTCGGTCTGGTCGTCCAATTGATATTGCGGGTTCTGCGCGACCAGCGCGTTGAAGCGCTGCGCCTGCGGCGTCTCGGCGCCGTCGATGCGCGGAAACCGGATATTCCGCACGATCGCCGGCGGCGCCGCCTCCGCCAGCCCGCTCGCCGCCGCCGCTTCCGCGGTGACGGCCTGCGCATCCGACACCTCCACGGATTGGAAGGTGTATCCGCCGATCTGCTGCACCGCCTGGCCGGCTTGTTCTGCGCGGGCGCGCAGCGCGGATTCAAGGCAGCGCGTCTGCTCCGCGGTCAGCGCCGCGTCAGGATCGATGATCCCGCACGCGACGCGTTGGGCGGCGAGCCAGCGCTGCTGGTTCTGCACGATCAGGCGGGCGCCCTCGTCGCTCACCGAGGCGGCCTCTGCGACGAGCGTTTCGCGGATGCGCCCGTCGAGCGCGGCCAGCGATTCGGTTTCGCACAGGGCGCGGTTGAAGCCGGCGACCTCGCCGGCGCACGGATTGAGCGCCGCTTCCAGGCCGCCGCCTTCCGGCGAGGGCGCGGCCGGCTCGGGGCGCTGACCGCACGCCGACAGCGCGAGCGCGCACGCCGCAAAGCCGATCTGTCGCAGCGCCATGCGCCTTCCTCCCGGATCGCGCCGGTGTTGCCATACTCGGGCTGCCCGATTTGCTGGTGGCGCAAAGCATGATCGAAGTCGTCACGCGGCGGCTGCGGCTCGACGCGCGCGCGGGGTATGGCTAGGACCGCTTATGCCCGTCGACGCCGCCTATCGCCCCGATCCCCTGTTCCAAACCCTGGGGCCTGCGTTCGCCGATCCGGTTGAGCCGGCGCGCTTCCCGCTGCACAAACCACGCTTCTTGAACCGCGTCTGGGCGCGGCGCATCGGTCTCGGCGATTTTGACGCGAGCGAATGGGAGCGCTGCTTCGCGCGCTTTGAGCCGCTGCCCGACAACATGCCGCGCCCGCTCGCGATCCGGTATCACGGCCACCAGTTCCGCGTTTACAATCCCGACATCGGCGACGGTCGCGGCTTTCTCTATGCGCAGCTGCGCGACGATCGCGACCGCCTGCTCGATCTCGCGACCAAAGGCTCAGGCCAGACGCCCTATTCGCGCATGGGCGACGGGCGCCTCACGCTCAAGGGCGGCGTGCGCGAGGTGTTGGCGGCCCAGATGCTCGATGCGCAGGGCGTCTACACCTCCAAGCCGTTCGCGCTGTTCGAAACCGGCGAAGCCCTGATCCGCGGCGACGAACCGTCGCCGACGCGCAGCGCCGTGCTGACGCGGCTTTCGCATTCGCATATCCGCTTCGGGGTGTTTCAGCGTCTCGCTTTCATGAATGACGCGGACGCGATGCGCGCGCTCGTCGATCATTGCGCGGAGCATTATTTCCCCGAGGTCGCAATCATCGCCGAAGGCGCGCGGCCCGCCGCGCTGCTCGATGCGGTCGTGCAGGAAACGGCGCGGCTTGTCGCCGCCTGGATGGCGGCGGGCTTCGTGCATGGCGTGATGAACACCGACAATATGACGATCACCGGCGAAAGCTTCGATTACGGGCCGTGGCGTTTCGCGCCGGCGTCGATCCCTGGATTCACCGCCGCCTATTTCGACCAACAGGGGCTTTATTGCTTTGCGCGGCAACCGGAGGCGGCGGCGTGGAATCTCGCGCAACTCGGCGGCAGCCTTGCGCTGATTTGCGATGCAGCGCCCCTGGAAGACGCGCTGCGCGCTTTCCCCGCGCGCTATCGGTCGGCGCTGCGCACGGCGCTGTTTCGCAGGCTCGGTTTGGTCGAGGGCGATCTCGATCGCGATCTCGCGTTCGTGCAGGCGCTGCTCGGTTGGCTGACCGAAAGCGCAGCGCCCTGGCCGGCGTTTTTCCATGACTGGTTCTGCGGCGCGGCCAGCGAAGCGCGCGCAATGGAGGGCCCCGCCCGCGCATTGTACGAGCGCGATGATTTCGCGCCGATCCGCGACGGCTTCGCGGCGCGCGAGCCAGCGCGCCCGGAGCGCTTGCGCCATCCGCTGTTTCAGCGCGATGTGCCCGTCAGTCTGCTGATCGACGAGGTCGAGGCGCTGTGGGCGCCCATCGCGGCGGAGGACGATTGGTCCGCGTTCGAAGCGAAGCTCGACGACATCGCCGCCTTGCGCGACGCCTTGGCGATCGCCGATCCGCCGTGAGGCGGTTGTTGTCGGTTTGACAAACTTTAAACTTTGCCGCTTCGAGGCGAAGGCCGGGGCCAACAGCGCTACTCCGCGGCGCTGCGGGCCGCGGCGGGCGGCGACGTGCGCCGCACGAAGCCGCGCGGATAAAGCAGACGCGCCACATCGACCGCCGCGAGGACTTGCGCGGTGTCTTTGTCCTTTTCGGCCTGCGTGAGCTCGTCCCACGGCTTCAGCTGATTGTGCACCATGAGATCGTTCGACCGCTGCGCGCCCGGCTGCCAGCCGGACATCAAGCGCTCCGCCATCCAGCGCGCATGCTCGGTTTCCGACAGCGCCGAGAGGAGTTCGGGCGCGATCGACGGCGCAGTGTCGCCGCGCTCGCCGCCGTCTGCGGGGCGCCAGCCGGCGTCCCACAACTTGACGATGGCCGCGTCCGAAGCGGCGCGATTGGCGGCGCGATACGTTTCCAGCACATCCGACCAATCGCGCATCGCCGCCTGCAGCTCCTTCAGCGACATCGCATCGGCGTCGGCGATGCCCTTGTTGTAATGCTCGTGCGCGATGGCGGCGCCGCGATCCAGCCGCCCGTCGAGAATGCGGCTGCGCGTGGCGATCTTCTGATGCGCGCCGAACGCCTGCAGATAGGCGTCAAGCTCCTCGGTCTCATCGCCCTTGGCGTATTCTTCGGAGAATTCCGAACGGCTGGCCTCTTTCATAAATATTGGAACCGGCCACACGAAGCCCTGATTGCACACGCGCTTCAACGCAAGCGCGAGCTGGATGTTCTCGGTGTCGGCCCCTGTGGAAACAACAAGCGCCGTGGGCTGGCCGCGCTCCGCCTGCACGCGCCGCACGAGGCCATGATCGACAGGCGTGTGCGTCCAATCGAAAGGCAGAAATGCGATGTCGGCGGTCCACAAATGCGCATGTGCGACGGCGTTGGGATAGCGCGCCTGGAAGCGCGCGCGGTCGCGCTCGGGATCGGGGCTGAGCACGGTGATCCGCGGCGGCGGGCGCGTCGCCGACCACAAACTCATGAGCGCGCGCGCGACCACCGCGTCGCTGGCGTCGTCATAGCCGAACACCGCGAGATGCAGGCGGTCATGGCCGAGCGCTTCGGCGGTTTTGAGCAGGGTTATGGTTTCGCGCTGCAACAGATCGCGCGCGGCGAGTTCGTCCATCGAGAACGGCTTGGGATCGACGCGCAGGCGCGGCGGGCGCGTATGCGCGGCTTTCGCCCTCTCCATGCGCGCGCTGTGCTTGCGCATCGCGTGCGCGCCGAGTTCGCGCGCTTCCTTCAACAGCATCGGCGAGCGCATCGACACGTGGACGCGAATCATGCGTCGGCTCTTGTCGCGCTGCACGAGACGACGCATCGCCGCTTCGATCTGCAGATTGGCGCCGTCCTCACTTTCGAACGCCACGACATGAGCGGCGCGATGCGCGCGCGCCGCACGCAGCGTTTCGATGCGGCGCCCGTCGCCCTCGACCACGGTCACGCCCTGGCGGCGCAGCGACCAT
>CAZMRN010000061.1:0-714 GCA_964568575.1 uncultured Caulobacteraceae bacterium | reverse complement strand
CCACATGGCGCGCGGCGCCGGCGAAAAACACTTGCGCCAGCGAGCGGCCGAGCTGGCCGGAGAACGCGAAGGCGATGCCGATCACCGGCACGGCGAGGCCCGCAAACCGCGCCACCTCCAGCCAGACATTGCGCGGCGCGAAAAAAACCTCGGACGACGCGATCGCGCCGAGCGTGCGATACACCGCCTCCGACGCCGGATCGGAGCCCGGCCGCTCCTCGGCGAACTGCGCCATGAAGCCGACATAGCCGGCCCAGATCCATACCCCAGCCAGCGCGATCAGCACGCCCCAGCGCAGCGCCGGCGCGCGCATATGGCTCCAGGCCATGAGGCCGGCGGCGGCGCGAGACCAGATGTTGCCGTAAGCGCGCATCGGGCGACCTTTCTGGACGCGATCCCTGTTCGCGACGAACCCCCTGCGGCCGTCGCCCCTGGCGACCCCGGCAGGATTCGAACCTGCGACCATCTCCTTAGGACGGAGCCGCTCTATCCAGCTGAGCTACGGAGCCGTAGCCGTGTTATGACGGAGCGGCGCTGCGGCGTCGATGGGAGGGCGCGCATGCGGATTGCGGCGAGGATCGGCGCGGTGGTCGCGGCGGCGGCGCTGGCGGCGTGCGGCCCCGATCTCGGCGATCTCGAGGCCGGCGAAAAAGGCCGCGTCGCGCGCGTCTTCGACGGCGACACGCTCGCGCTCGAAGACGGTCTGCGCGTGAC
>CAZMRN010000060.1:8288-9258 GCA_964568575.1 uncultured Caulobacteraceae bacterium | reverse complement strand
GAGGTAGAGGCCGCCGAGGCGGAGGGCTGATCATGCTGCAACCGAAGAAAACCCGCTTCCGCCGGGCCTTCAAGGGCCGGATCAAGGGCGCGACGAAAGCCGGCGCGAGTTTGAATTTCGGCTCGCACGGGCTGAAGGCGCTCGAGCCTGAGCGCGTCACCGCCCGTCAGATCGAAGCCGCGCGCCGCGCCATCACGCGCCAGATGAAGCGCCAAGGCCGGGTGTGGATCCGCATCTTCCCGGACGTGCCGGTGTCGAAGAAGCCGGCCGAAGTGCGCATGGGCTCGGGCAAGGGCGCGCCGGAATATTGGGCCGCGCGCGTGGCGCCGGGCCGCATCATGTTCGAGATCGACGGCGTGCCGAATGACGTCGCGCAGGAAAGCCTGCGCCTCGGCGCTGCAAAGCTGCCGATCAAGACCAAGATCGTCACCCGGATGGAGGGTCAGTGATGGCGAAGAAGAAGCAGGCGCAAAGCGTGGCCGATCTTCGCGGCATGGACGAAGCCCGCCTGAAGGACGAGATCGCCAAGCTGAAGAAGGAGCAGTTCAATCTGCGCTTTCAGCAGGCGTCGGGCCAATTGGAGAAGCCGTCGCGGTTTCGCGAAGTGCGGCGCGACATTGCGCGTCTGAAGACGGTGCTGCGCGAAAAAGCGCAGACAGCCGCCGTTTAAGCGCAGGACGGAGAAAACGACATGCCGCGGCGTGTGATGCAGGGCGAAGTGGTGAGCGACAAGGGCGACAAGACCGTCGTCGTGCAGGTGGAGCGCACGTTCCTCCACCCGGTGCTCAAGAAGACGGTGCGGCGGTCGACGAAGTTCCACGCCCATGACGAGGCGAACGCGTTCAAGGTCGGCGAACTCGTGGAAATCCAGGAATGCCCGCCGAAGTCGAAACTGAAGCGTTGGGAAGTCGTCGGGCGCATCAGCGTCTGACGGGCGATTGAGAGGATTGAGGATCGGCCATGATCCAAA
>CAZMRN010000060.1:0-8270 GCA_964568575.1 uncultured Caulobacteraceae bacterium | reverse complement strand
AATCTCGAGGTCGCCGACAATTCCGGCGCCAAGCGCGTCATGTGCATCAAGGTGCTGGGCGGCTCCAAGCGCCGCTACGCCACCGTGGGCGACACCATAGTTGTGTCGATCAAGGAGGCGATGCCGCGCGGCCGGGTGAAGAAGGGCGACGTGCGCAAGGCGATCGTCGTGCGCGTGTCGAAGGACATCAAGCGCAAGGACGGCTCGACCATCCGTTTCGACACCAACGCCGCAGTGCTGGTGAACAACCAGGGCGAGCCGATCGGCACGCGCATCTTCGGACCGGTGCCGCGCGAGCTGCGCGCCCGCAACCACATGAAGATCATTTCTCTCGCGCCGGAGGTGCTGTGATGGCTGCGAAGATCAAGAAGGGCGACACCGTCATCGTGATCGCCGGCAAGGATAAGGGCCGCGAAGGCCGCGTGCTGGCCGTGCGTCCCGCCGAGGACCGCGTGCTGGTGGAAGGCGTGAACATGGCCAAGCGCCACACCAAGCCCTCCTACGCCGACCCGCAGGGCGGCGTGAAGGCGAAGGAGGCCTTCCTGCACGTGTCGAACGTCGCGCTGCGCGACCCGCAGAACGGCAAGCCGACGCGCGTCGGGTTCAAGATTTTGAGCGACGGACGCAAGGTCCGCATCGCCAAGGGGTCTGGAGTGCAGATCGATGTCTGACGCCGCTTACGAGCCGCGCATGAAGACGCGCTATCGGGCCGAGGTCCGCGCGCGTCTCAAGGAGCAGTTCGGCTACACCAATGACATGCAGATCCCCGCGCTCGACAAGATCGTGATCAATATGGGCGTGGGCGAAGCGGTCGCCGATTCCAAGAAACTCAAGAGCGCTATGGACGCGCTGACGCTGATTTCCGGCCAGAAGCCGGTGTCGACGAAAGCGAAGAAATCCATCGCCGGCTTCAAGATCCGCGAAGGCATGGCGGTGGGCTGCAAGGTCACGTTGCGCAAGGACCGGATGTACGAGTTCCTCGACCGCCTGGTCACCATCGCGCTGCCGCGCGTGAAGGACTTCCGCGGCCTGAACGGCAAGAGCTTCGACGGTCGCGGCAATTACGCCATGGGCCTGAAGGAGCACATCGTGTTCCCCGAGATCAATTACGACACGATCGATCAGATCTGGGGCATGGACATCATCGTGTGCACCACGGCGCGCACCAATGATGAAGCCAAGGCGTTGTTGAAAGAGTTGGATTTCCCGTTCCGGAACTGAAGCCGCCGCAGGCGACTTCCACCCCTGAACGCACCGGGAGAGAGTGAATGGCCAAGACAGGGTCGATCGAGCGCAACGAGAAGCGCAAGCGTTTGGCGCAGAAATTCGCCAATCGCCGCGCCAAGCTGAAGGCGGTCGCGCTCGATGAATCGTTGCCGCCGGAGGAGCGCTTCGCCGCGCGCCTCAAGCTGGCGGAATTGCCGCGCAATTCTGCGCCCAACCGGTATCGCAATCGCTGCGAGCTGACGGGGCGTCCGCGCGCGGTCTACCGCAAGCTGCGCCTCAGCCGGATCGCTTTGCGCGAGCTCGCCTCGCGCGGGCAAATCCCCGGCATGGTCAAGTCGAGCTGGTGAGGGGGCGCGCATGAACATCAACGATCCCCTGGGCGATATGATCACGCGGATCCGCAACGCCGCGATGCGCGGACGCTCGACCGTGAACACGCCGGCGTCCAAGCTGCGCGCGCGCGTCCTCGATGTGCTGATCGAGGAAGGCTACATCCGCGCCTACGCGGAAGTCGAAAAGGACGGCAAGAAGGAGCTGGAGATCCAGCTCAAATATTACGAAGGCGCGCCGGTGATCTCCGATATCGCCCGCGTGTCGAAGCCGGGCCGGCGCGTCTATTCCTCGATCAAGGACTTGTCGCTGGTGCGCAACGGCCTAGGCATCTCCATTCTTTCGACGCCGAAGGGCGTGATGAGCGACGCGGCTGCGCGCACTCAAAACGTCGGTGGCGAAGTGCTCTGCAGGGTGTATTGATATGTCGCGCGTCGGCAAACGCCCCGTGCCCACGCCGCCCGGCGTGACGGTCTCGGTGTCCGGTCAGGTGGTCAATCTCAAGGGGCCGAAAGGCGCCTTGAGTTTTCATGCGCCGGAAGAGGTTGCGGTCTCGCAGGATGGCGGCGCTTTGCAGGTGCAGCCGCGCAACGAAACCCAGCGCGCGCGCGCGATGTGGGGCATGGTGCGCGCGATCCTGGCAAACCAGGTGCAGGGCGTCTCGCAAGGCTTTGAGCGCACGCTTGAGCTGACCGGCGTCGGCTATCGCGCCGCGATGCAAGGCAAGACGCTGCAATTGCAGCTCGGCTTCAGCCACGACGTGAACTACGCGCCGCCCGAAGGCGTGACGATCGCGACGCCGAAGCCGACCGAGATCCGCATCTCCGGCATCGACAAGCAGGTCGTCGGTCAGGTGGCTGCGGAGATTCGCCGCTTCCGTCCGCCTGAGCCGTACAAGGGCAAGGGCGTGAAATACGCCGGCGAACGCATCCGCCGCAAAGAAGGCAAGAAGAAATAGCCATGAAGTCCGCGCTCGAAAAATACAATCGCCGCGCCCAGCGCACCCGGACGCGTCTGCGCAAGGCGGCCGATGGGCGTCCCCGTCTCAGCGTGTTCCGCTCCTCGAAGAACATTTCGGTGCAGATTATCGACGACGCCGCAGGGCGGACGATCGCCGCCGCTTCGACGCTCGAGCCCGATCTCAAGAAGACCACGAAGACGGGCGCGGACGCCGCCGCAGCAGCCGCCGTCGGCAAGCTCATCGCCGAGCGGGCGAAGCAGGCCGGCGTCACCCGTGTGGTGTTCGACCGGGGCGCTTATTTGTTTCATGGTCGCGTGAAAGCGCTGGCCGACGCCGCCCGCGAGGGCGGTCTTGAATTCTAGAGGCCAGACGCCATGACCGACGACGTCTCCATCACGCCAACGGAAGAAGCGCCTTCCGCGTCGCAGCGGCGCCCGCCGCGCCGCGGTCGGGGCGACCGCGATCGGCGCCCGCGCGAAAACAATTCCGAGGAGCGCGGCGAGGGCGAACTCGTCGACAAGCTCGTCGCCATCAATCGCGTCGCGAAGGTGGTGAAGGGCGGCAAGAATTTCGGCTTCGCGGCGCTCGTCGTCGTCGGCGACAAGAAGGGCCGCGTCGGTTTCGGCCACGGCAAGGCGCGCGAAGTGCCGGAAGCCATCCGCAAGGCCACCGAAGAAGCCAAGAAGACCATGATCCGCGTGCCGCTGCGCGAAGGCCGCACGCTGCACCATGACGGCCGCGGCGCCTGGGGCGCCGGCAAGGTCATGCTGCGCGCAGCCCCTCCCGGCACCGGCCTGATCGCCGGCGGCCCGATGCGCGCCGTGCTCGAAGTGCTCGGCGTATCGGACGTCGTGGCCAAAAGCCAAGGATCGTCGAACCCGTACAACATGGTGCGCGCCACCTTCGACGCGCTGCGCGAGCAGGTCAGCCCGCGCCACGTCGCCAACCGGCGCAGCCTCAAGGTCGCCGATATCGTCGGGCGCCGCCGCGACGGCGCGAGCCTCGGCGAAGTCGCTTCGGAAGGATAATCGCAATGGCCGGCAAGACACTGCGCGTGAAGCGGATCGGCTCGGCCATCCGGCGCGAAAAATCCCAAGAGCAGACGCTGATCGGCCTCGGCCTGACGCGCATGCAAAAGGTCGCCGTTCTCGAGGATACGCCCGCCGTGCGCGGTATGATCCGCAAGGTGGCGCATTTGATTGAAGTAGAAGAAGGGAAATAGGCAGTAGGCGATAGAACATCGGCCTCTGCTGACTACTGACTACTCACTACTGCCTACCGCCCATTGCCTGTGAGCGAAGCGACATGAAACTGAACGAAATTTCCGACAATGCCGGGGCCGCCAAAAAGCGCATGCGCGTCGCGCGGGGCGTCGGCTCCGGCAAGGGCAAGACCGCCGGGCGCGGCGTGAAGGGCCAGAAGTCCCGCCGCGGCGTGTCGATCAACGGCTTCGAAGGCGGCCAGATGCCGATCCACATGCGCATGCCCAAGCGTGGCTTCAATCCGCTCAACCCGGCGAAGCTCAACTGGCTGAACGTGGGGCGTCTGCAAAAAGCCATTGACGACAAGCGTTTGGACGCAAGCCAGGGGATCACGGAAGACGTGCTCGTGGCCTCCGGGCTGATCCGCCGCAAGAAAGACGGCGTGCGGCTCCTTGCGCAGGGCGAAATCACCTCCAAAGTGACGCTTATCGTGACGAGCGCTTCGGCTGCGGCGGTGGCTGCGGTGGAGAAGGCCGGCGGCACGGTGACGGTGTTGAAGCCGTCCGCAGAGGCGCCGTCGGCCTGAGGGCTTTCGCTCGAGGGTAGGGGCGCCGACCGGGCGAGCCGCCAGGCGCCGGATCAATGTAGGCCGCGCCGCCGCCGTCAGCGCGGCGCCGGCGAGGAGAACAGCGCCCCATGGCATCCGCCGCAGAGCAGCTCGCAGCCAACATCAATTTCGCCGCGTTCGCCAAGGCGTCGGAGCTGCAGAAGCGCATCTGGTTCACGCTGGGCGCGCTGGTGGCCTATCGCGTCGGCACCTTCATCCCGATCCCCGGCATCGATGTAGAGACCTTCGCCCAGGCCTTCCGCGGCCAGGCCGGCGGGATCCTCGGCATGTTCAACACGTTCGCCGGCGGCGCCGTGGAGCGCATGGCCGTCTTTGCGCTGAACGTGATGCCGTACATCTCGGCCTCGATCATCATTCAGCTTCTGGCGACGACATCGCCTTCACTTGAGCGCCTGAAAAAGGAAGGCGAGGCGGGCCGCAAACAGCTGAACCAGTACACGCGCTACCTCACCGTGCTGCTGGCGCTGCTGCAGTCCTACGGCATCGCCATCGGGCTGCAGGGTTCGCCGGGCGTCGTGACCAATCCGGGCTGGATGTTCGTCGCCTCTACCGTGATCACGCTCACCGGCGGCACGATGTTCCTGATGTGGCTCGGCGAGCAGATCACCGCGCGCGGCGTCGGCAACGGCATTTCGTTGATCATTTTCACCGGCATCGTCGCTGGGGCGCCGACGGCGTTCTACCAGATGCTGACGCTTGGGCGCGAGGGCGCGCTCAGCTTCTGGGCGATCGTAGCCATTCCTTTGATGCTGATCGTGGGCACGCTGGCGATCGTTTTCATCGAACGCTCGCAACGGCGACTCGTCATCCAGTATCCCAAGCGTCAGCAGGGCAACCGGATGTTCATGGGCGAAAGCTCGTTCTTGCCGCTGAAGATCAACACGGCCGGCGTGATCCCGCCGATCTTCGCGTCCTCGCTGTTGATGCTGCCCTCGACCATTCTGGCGTTCGTCGGCCAAAACCAGGATCTGCCGTCATGGCTGGCTTGGATCCCGAACGTCGCGGCGGCGCTGGGCTACGGCCAGCCGCTGCACCTGGCGCTCTACGGCCTTTTGATCATCTTCTTCTGCTTCTTCTACACCGCGCTGGTCTTCAATCCGGACGAAACGGCCGACAATCTTCGCAAATATGGCGGCTTCCTGCCCGGCATCCGTCCGGGCAAGAAAACCGCCGAGTACCTGGATTATGTGCTGACGCGCCTGACCGTGATCGGCGCGGCCTACATCACCATCGTGTGCCTCCTGCCGGAGCTGATGATCGCCAATTTCGGCGTGCCGCAGGCGATCGGCATGATGATCGGCGGCACCTCGCTGTTGATCGTGGTGTCCGTGACGATCGACACCGTCACGCAAATTCAGTCGCACCTTGTGGCGCACCAATATGAGGGGCTGATCAAACGATCGAAGCTGCGCGGCGGCGGGATCAAGCCGCGATGAACCTTATCCTGTTCGGCCCCCCCGCGGCGGGGAAGGGGACCCAGGCCAAGCGGCTGGTCGAACAGCGCGGCTATGTGCAGTTGTCCACCGGGGATATGCTGCGCGCGGCGCGCGCGTCGGGATCGCCGCTGGGCCAGCGCGTCGCTGCGATCATGGATTCCGGCGCCTTGGTGTCGGACGCGATCGTCATCGAGTTGATCGAAGCCGCGCTCGACGCCCATGTCGGCGCGCCCGGCTTCATTTTCGACGGCTTCCCGCGGACCATCCCTCAGGCCGAGGCCCTCGACGCGCTCCTCGCGCGCCACGGCATGCAGATCGACCGGGTCATCCGGCTCGAGGTGGACAGCCAGTCCCTAATGGACCGGATCGCCAAGCGCTTCGCCGCCGAAGGCCGCGCCGACGACAATCCCGAAGCCTACAAAGTGCGGCTCGACGCCTACACCGCGCAGACCGCGCCGCTGGTGCCGTATTACCGGGACCAGGGCAAACTGCTCGCGGTCGACGGCATGGCCGACGTCGAGACCGTCGCGGCGGCGATCGCTGCTGCGCTCGACTAAGTCGGACAGCGCCAATCTCCGTCCTTTTGATGCCCGCTGGCGGCGGGCGGGTTTCTGTGCGATCAGCGCTGCGGATTTGTCTTGGCAGCGCGATAGGGGACGATCGTGCGCGCACTTTTCGCCATCGTTTGCGCCCTAATGGCGTGGAGCGCGCCGACCGCGGCCTCTGCGCAGCGGGCGACCGATCTGCGCCAGATTCAGATCGAAAGCCTCGCCGTTCGCATCGACGCCTCCGAAGACGAATTCAAGGTCATCGACGCGCGCATGGACGAGACCGCGACCGCCGCGGTGTTTTTCGGCTTGGTCGGGGCCACGATCAATTCCGCCGCCAACGCCGCGGAAGACGACGCCAAGGCCGACCCGCTGCGCCCGACCGCGGCCGCGTTGCCGTTGGAGCAGCTTATCGGCGATGCCCTGCGCGCGCGCCTGGCGAGCCGCAACGCGATCGCGCTGGCGTCGTCCCCGCAGGATGCTTCGCACACCCTCGTCGTCGAGGTCGGGGATTGGGGGCTCATTCGCCGCGCGCAGCGGCCCGACACGTATTTGCGGCCGTTCCTGAAGCTCAACCTGTCGCTCCTCGACGCGCGCGGACGGCCCGTATGGGGACCGCAACGGGAGCACTCGATCAGCCAAACGGCCGCTGAGCTGTCTGCGTTCACGCCGGACGCGTTCCGGCTGGAAATGGAAGCGCTGGCGGCGCGCGCCGGGCATCAGGTCGCCAATCGCTTGATCTATCGATGAACACGTCCAAGGGGGAAATCATGCTCAAGGTTGTCGCTGCACTGTTATTGGCCGGGTCCCTGGCCGCATGCGCCACGGGGACGACGAACCTCACGCTCGCCGCGCCGGCGGCGCGGCCTGGCGTGCTGTCGGAAGCGCCGACCACGACTTTGGACGTGCCCGCCATCCGCGACGCGCGGCAGAACCAGACCCGCATCGGCGACAAGCGCAATGGCTACGGCATGGTGATGGGCGCGGTCGGCACGACCCAGCCGCCAACGGCGACCGTCGAAGCTGCCATCGAGGGCATCGTGGCCGCCAATAACCATGTGCTCGGCGGAGACGACGCGCGTTATGCGCTCCAGGCCACGCTGAAGACCTTCTGGTTCGACTATCGCACCGGGCTGGTGTCGGTCGAATTCTTCGGCACCGTGAACGCCGACGTCGCCCTGATCGACCGGACGACGGGCGCGACGCTCTATACCGAGACGGTCGAAGGCTATTACTCCGAGCGGACAGGCGGCGGTCTCAGCCAGACCTGGACGCGCATCATGAACGGCGCGCTGGCCGACTTCGCCACCAAACTGGGCAATTCCGACGGCCTCAAGGACGCCATTGCGGCCACCCATGCCGCGCCCGCAGCGCCGGCGGCGGCCGATGCAGCGCCGACATCGTAATTCTGTTGGCGGCCGATAGTTAAAAAAACGGCCTCGCCGAGGCCGCTAAGGGCGATTTCGCCTGTGCGGCGGCATTGACGCGTGGCTAACCCCCGCTATAACGGCGGGCTTCGCGATTGGCGGCAGAACGCGACCGTCCAGCCCAGCCGGGCTCGGGCACTCGCGGCGTTCGTGTTTTGGAGAGACCTCATGGCCCGGATCGCCGGCGCCAATATCCCCACGCAAAAGCGCGTCGAGATCGCGCTGCAATATATCCATGGGATCGGCCCGCATTTCGCCAAGCAAATCTGCGCGAAAGTCGGCATCGCCGACGACCGGCGCGTGAGCCAGCTGACGGACGCCGAAGTGCTCCAGATCCGCGAAACAATCGATCGGGACTATACCGTGGAAGGCGATCTGCGGCGTGAAACCGCTCAGAACATCAAGCGCCTGATGGATCTCGGCTGCTATCGCGGCCTGCGCCACCGCAAGGGCCTGCCGGTCCGCGGCCAGCGCACGCACACCAACGCCCGCACCCGCAAAGGCCCCGCGA
>CAZMRN010000059.1:0-9275 GCA_964568575.1 uncultured Caulobacteraceae bacterium | reverse complement strand
GGCAGCGGCACGCGGACCTCGGCGCGCGCCGGTTCGATCGCGTCGGCGCGAAACTGCAGGTAGACGAACCCGCCCATGAGCAGCACCGCCGCGGTCCCGACGGCGATGAGCCCGCCGCGGCCCTCCAACAAGCCCGACCCCCGCCTGAAACTGCTTCTGCGCCTGCGCCGCGCCATGCGAATCCTCTCGCCGTTGCGAAGCGGCGAGATTGGCCTCAAAATACGGCGAGTTTCCAGCCGATCCGCGATCCCGCCGGCGAGGCTCCCCTGGAGGACCCCGTGACCCGCCCCGACCGCGAAAGCGGCGACCTGCGCGAGAAGCCCGAAGATCCCGAGATCGCCCGGCTCGCGCAAGGCCTGCACGTGGATCGGCCCGTGGCGCTGGTGGGGCTGATGGGGGCCGGCAAGTCCACCATCGGGCGGCGGCTGGCGCTTGCGCTCAAGCTGCCCTTCGTCGACGCCGACGCCGAAATCGAGCACGCCGCGGGCCTCAGCGTTCAAGAAATCTTCGCGCGTTTCGGCGAAGACTATTTCCGCCGCGGCGAACGACGGGTCATCGAGCGCCTGCTCAACGACCCCCCGCACATTCTGGCGACCGGCGGCGGCGCCTTCATCGACCCGATGACGCGAACCTTGATGCGCCAGAAAGCGATCTCCATCTGGCTCCGGGCCGACCTCGACGTGCTGATGCGGCGCGTGGAGCGGCGCGACGATCGTCCGCTGCTCAAGGGCGATGATCCGCGCGCGGTGATGCGCCGCCTGATGGATCTGCGTTATCCGATCTACGCCCAGGCGGACCTGATCGTGGATTCCTCGCCGGGACCGCATGCGGCCTCGGTCGCGGCCGTGCTGCGCGCCTTGCATGCGCACACGGCGCCGTCGGCGGACGCCCCATGAGCGAGCCCCTGCGCGTGCGCGTCGATCTCGGCGCGCGCGGCTACGACGTCATGATCGGGCAGGGCCTGATCGCGGCCGCCGGCCAGGCGATCGCGCCGTTCGCGCCCAACCGGCGCGCGTTCGTCGTCACCGACGACAACGTCGCGGCGCTGCACGCTGGCGCATTGCACGCTGCGCTGCAGGACGCAGGACTCGCCGTCGCGCAGATCGTTTTGCCGCCGGGCGAACAGACCAAAAGCTTCGCCGTGCTCGAAACTTTGTGCGGCCAGCTGCTCGACGCCGGCCTCGATCGCAAGGACGTGCTGATCGCGTTGGGCGGCGGCGTCATCGGCGACCTCGTCGGTTTCGCAGCCGCGATTCTGCTTCGCGGCGTCGATTTTGTGCAAATTCCGACGACGCTTCTTGCACAAGTGGATTCGAGCGTCGGCGGCAAGACCGCGATCGACATGCCGCAAGGCAAGAATCTCGTCGGCGCCTTTCACCAGCCGCGGCTCGTGCTGGCCGATCTCGACGCGCTCGCCACGCTGCCGCCGCGCGAAATGCGCGCCGGCTACGCCGAGGTGGTGAAGTATGGCCTGATCGACGACGCCGCATTCTTCGCCTGGTGCGAGGAAAATGGCGCGCGCGTAATCGCAGGCGACATCGCGGCGCTCCGCATCGCGGTAGACCAGGCCGTGCGCGCCAAAGCGCGCATCGTCGCAGACGACGAGCGCGAGGCCGGCGCCCGCGCCTTGTTAAATCTCGGACACACGTTCGGCCACGCGCTGGAGGCCTGTTCAGGGTTTGGCGATGCGCTGCTGCATGGCGAGGCGGTGGCGGCGGGGATGGCGCTGGCGCACCGTTTTGCGCACGCGCTAGGATTTGCTCCGCAGGCCGACGCCGACAGCCTGGATCGGCATCTGCGCGCGCTCGGGTACGCGATCGACATGCCGTCCTTGCCCGGCGGGCCGTATCGGGCCGACGCGCTCGTCGCCGCCATGGCGCACGACAAGAAAACCGAAGGCGGCGCGCTGACGTTCGTTCTCACCCGCGGCATCGGCCGCGCTTTTGTGCAAAAAGGCGTGCGCGCCGCGGATGTGCGCGCCTTTCTCGACGCCCAATTGGAGAGCGCCCAGTGACAAGCGCGTTGGTCATCGCCGGCGGCGTCATTCTGGCGCTGATCCTGCTCAATGCGTTTTTCTCGCTCGCGGAAACGGCGCTGACGGCCGCGTCGCGCGCGCGCATGGCCAGTCTCGAAAAGGAGGGAGACGTGCAGGCCAAGCGCGTCAGCCGCCTGCAGGACGACCGCGAGCGCATGATCGGCGCGGTGCTTCTCGGCGCGAACTTCGTCACGATCGCCGCGTCGGCCATCGCGGCGACGATATTCTCCGGCCTCTATGGCGACGCCGGCCCGATCATTTCCACGCTGGTGCTGACGCCGCTGCTGCTGATCTTCGGCGAGGTGATGCCCAAGACCTTCGCCATCATGAACGCCGACAAACTCGCGCGCATGGTGGCGCTGCCCGTCGAGTGGATGGTGCGCATCCTGTCTCCAATCGTTTCGGGCGTCCAGGTCATCGTCAATCGAACGCTGCGCCTGATGGGCGTGCGCGTCGCCGAGGGGATTGATGTGCTCGCTGCGCGCGCGGAGATTCTCGGCGCCGTCGAACTGCACGCTGAAGAGGGCGCGGTCGAGATCAGTATGCGCGATCGCCTGCGCGGCGCGTTGGATTTGTCAGACCTGACCGTCGCAGACGTGATGATTCACCGCAAGGCGATGAAGATGCTCAATGCGGATTTGCCGCCGCGCGAGATCGTCGCTCAGGCGACCGCCAACGCGCACACGCGCATACCCTTGTGGCGCAACGAACCCGAAAACATCGTCGGCGTTCTGCATGCGCGCGATCTGTTGCGCGTGATATCTGAAAAGGGCCGCGACGGCTTTTCGATCGAGGAAGTATCGCGTGCGCCGTGGTTCGTGCCGGAAACGACGAGCGCAGAGGACCAGCTGGCGGAGTTTCTGCGGCGCCGAGAACATTTTGCGCTCGTCGTCGATGAATACGGCGCTCTGATGGGTCTCGTCACGCTCGAAGATATCCTTGAAGAAATCGTCGGCGACATCAAGGACGAGCACGACATCGCCGTTCTCGGCGTGCGCCCGCAGCCGGACGGTTCGGTGAATGTCGACGGCGTTGTGCCGATCCGCGACCTCAATCGCGCGATGAATTGGGACCTGCCGGACGACGAGGCGGTGACGGTTGCCGGCCTCGTCATCCATGAAGCGCAGGCCATTCCGGAGCCGGGACAACGCTTCGCCTTTCACGGCTATCGTTTCCAGGTCCTGCGGCGCTACCGCAATCAGGTGACGGCGCTGCGCGTCGAGCGTGAAGAGATGGCGGACGCCGAGGGCGGGGCTTAGGGGCGATCACATGGGCAAACGCGTTCTGATAACCGGCCTCACGGGGATGGTCGGCTCTCATCTCGCCGATCATCTGCTAACGCATACGGATTGGGACATCTATGGCCTGGCGCGTTGGCGGTCGAATTTCGAGAACATCGAGCACCTGTTTCCGCAGATCAATTCGAAGAGCCGCGTGCATCTTCTGTACGGCGATTTGAAGGATCAGACGTCGCTGAACGAAGCGGTGAAGGCGGCGCGGCCGGATTTCGTGTTTCACCTTGCCGCGCAGAGCTTTCCGCGCACCAGCTTCGACGCGCCGCTCGACACCTACGACACCAACGTCAACGGCACCGCGCGGCTCTTGGAGGCGATCCGCTTTCACAAGCCGGACGCCGTCACGCACGTGTGCTCGTCCTCGGAAGTCTTTGGCCGCGTGCCAAAGGAAAAGCTGCCGATCGACGAGGAATGCACGTTTCATCCCGCCTCGCCCTACGCGATCTCCAAAGCCGGCACGGATTTGATCGGCCGGTTTTACGCCGAGGCCTATGGGATCAACACGCAGATCACGCGGATGTTCACGCATACCGGCCCGCGCCGCGGCGACGTGTTTGCGGAATCCACTTTCGCCAAGCAGATCGCCATGATCGAAGCGAACATGCTCCCGCCGATCGTCAAGACCGGCAATCTCGATAGCCTGCGCACCTGGGCCGATGTGCGCGACGCCGTGCGCGCCTATTTCATGCTGGTTACGGTCAATCCCGTTCCGGGCGCCTATTACAATATCGGCGGCAGCCATGTGTGCTCGGTGCGGGAAATGCTCGACGCGCTGTTGTCTATGTCGACGGTGGAAGCGATCCGCGTCGAGACCGATCCGGAGCGTTTGCGTCCGATCGACGCCGATCTGCAAGTGCCGAACACCGAGAAGTTTCGCAACCATACAGGCTGGGCGCCGGAAATCGCGTTCGAAACGACGATGCGGGATTTGTTGGATTATTGGCGCATGCGGGTGCGCACGCGCAGCTTCCTGCAGCGCTAGCCGAGCACGCGGCGGAACGCGCGCGCCACGCGTTCGATCGCCTCGGCGTCGATCTTGTGCGAGGTTGGCAGGTTGACGCCTCGCGCCGCCAGCATGCGGCTCGTCGGGCAAGGCCGCGCGTAGCGCCGATAGGCGGGCATCGCCGAAAGGGAATTGAAGAACGGCCGCAGATCGATGCCGTCGTCCTTGCAGGCCGCGATCAGGGCGGGGCGCTTGTCGGCCGGCGTCAGGGCGCAGCAGAACCAGGTCACAGGCTCCGCGTTCGGCGCCATCGGCGGCGCCATATCGACGCCGGGAATGCCGAGAAACGCGCTGCGGTACATCTCTTCCACACGGGCGCGCTGGGCCAGGATCGCCTCGAGACGATCGAGCTGGGCACCGCCGATCGCGCCCTGCAGGTTCGTCATGCGGTAATTGAAGCCGGCTTCCTCGTGCCAATAGCGGCGATCCGGCCGCATGCCGTGATCGCGCAGCATGCGCATGCGCGCAGCCAATTCGACGTCGTTGGTGAGGCACATGCCGCCTTCGCCGGTCGTGATGATTTTGTTGGCGAAGAAGGAAAAGCTTGAGACGTCCGAGAACGATCCGACCGGCTTGCCGTCATACTTGGCGCCGTGCGCCTCGGCGCAATCCTCCACAACGAAGATCCCGCGCGCCTGGGCGATGGCGCGGATTTCGGTCATCGGCGCCGGCCGGCCGAAAACGTGCACGGGCATGACGGCGCGGGTGCGCGGCGTGATGGCCGCTTCGAATGCAGCGGCGCTCATCACCCAGGTCTGCGGATCGACGTCGATGAGGACAGGCGTCGCGCCGCAATGGATCACGGTGTTGGCGGAGGCTGCAAACGTGAGGTCCGGCACGATGACCTCGTCTCCCGGCCCGACGCCAAGCGCGACCAGCGCGAGATGCAGCGAGACCGTGCCGTTGGCGGTGGCGATCCCGTGCGCCATGTCCATGCGCCGGGCGAAATCGCTTTCAAAGTTGCGCAAATAATCGCCTGTGGAGGAGATCCAGGTCGAGAGATAGGCGTCCAGCAGCCGGCGGAACTCTCCGGCGCGCAGGTCGGGCTCGGCGACCGGCAGAAAGCCTGCTTCGCTGCGCGCGCGCACCGCAATGATGCGGCCCTCGGCGTCGAGAACCGGCTCGAGCGGCGCGATCGCGCCGTCGGCGGAGGCGACCTGCGCGAGGACCGCGGCGGAAACGCCGTCGAGCGGCTCGCCAGCGCGCAGACGTGCGCGGATCGCTTCGATCGTCACCACGCCGATGAGGCGGCGTTGCGAATCGACGACGAAGGCGCGGTCGAAGCCGCCGTCGAGCGCGCGTTGCAGCGCGGTCCACACGCCGTCTTCGGGCGCCAGGAGGTAGGCGTCCACGCGCGGCGAGAGGCTGTGCGCGTCGGCCATCAGCGCATCCGCGCCACGGAGGTTTCGTAATTGCGGTCGAGCTCGGGCGCATACAGCACGACCGACGCGCCCTCGCGCTCGGTGCAGAACGGCACATGAACAAAATGCTGAAGCGCTGCGCGCACGCGCGGCTGCGCTTCCGGCGGCGCAAAGATCAACAGAAAGCCGCCGCCGCCGGCGCCGAGCAATTTTCCCCCGATCGCGCCCGCGGCGCGCGCCGTCTCATAGGCGGCATCGATCGAGTCGTTCGAGACCGAGTCCGAAAGCCGCCGCTTGTTGCGCCATGCGTCATCCAACAGCGCGCCGAACTCTTCGATCGGCGCAGTTTCCTGCTCGAGCAGGTTTTGACCTTCATCGGCCAAGGCGTAGAGCGCGCGCAATTCGGTCGTCCGCGCGTCCATGGAGTCGATCTTGGTCGCCTCCACAGCGCTCGCGGAGCGGATGAAGCCGGTGAAGAACATCATCAAGTGCGATTCAAGCGCCGCGCGGCGGCCGGCGCTGAGACGCACGGGCGTGACGGTGAAATCGCCGCTAGGGTCGAACTCGATGCGGTTGAAGCCGCCATAGGCGGCGGCGACCTGATCCTGGCAGCCGACGGGTTCGCGCAGCAATTCCTGTTCGACGCGAATGGCCTCGCTCGCCAGAAAGCGTTTCGAGCAGAGGCGGCCGTGATCGCCGAGAAAGGCGTGCAGCATGGAGACCGTAAACGAAGAGCTCGATCCCAGACCGGATCGGGACGGCAGGTCGGCGTTGTAGATCACCTCATAGCCGCTCTCGTCGTCGGCGCCGTAATGCTCCAGCACCGTGCGCACCACGGGGTGCTGGATTTCGGAGACGGACTGCACCTCCTCCAGCTTGCCCCAGGCCACGCGGTAGTTGAAGTCGAACACGGCGGGCAGCTTTCGCAGCTGCACATAAACGTATTTGTCGATCGTGGTTGACAGCACGCCGCCGCGCTCGCCGCGACGCAGCCAAGCGGGGTGATCGGTGCCGCCGCCAAAAAAGGAGACGCGCAGAGGCGTTCGGACGATGATCACTTGCCGCCCCTTTCCCCCAGCGCTTGCGGGATGTTCACCTTGTCGGCGCAGCGATTGCAACCCGGAATAATCGAGACGGGCGCGGCGAGGCCGGCCGCAGCGCGGCGGAAGGAGGCGGAATGGGCGCCGAAATAGAACAAGCCGTCATCCTTGTGGGCGGGCGTGGAACCCGACTTGGGGCGCTCGCAAGGGACGTGCCCAAGCCGCTGGTGGAGATCGCGCCGGGGGTGGCGTTCCTGGATATTCTGCTCAGCCGGCTGGCGCGCCGTGGCGTGCGTCACTGCGTGTTGCTGGCGGGCCATCTCGGCGCCCTGGTGGAGCAGCGCTATGCTGGCGCGCGGGTCGGTGAGGCGCATATTGCGGTGTTGCGGGAAGAGGCGCCCGCCGGCACCGGCGGCGCCCTGGCGCTCGCCGCGCCGGCGCTCGCGCAACGCTTTTTCATGCTCAACGGCGATTCATTGTTCGACGTCGATCCCCAGGCATTGGGGAAGGCGATGCGCGCGACCGATCTCGGCGCCCTGGCGTTGCGCGCGATCGACGACCCTGCGCGTTATGGCGCAGTCGATTGCGTCGATGGGCGGATCGTTCGCTTTCGCGAGAAGCAAACCGATTTGCAGGGCCCGGCGCTGATCTCCGGCGGCGTTTATCTGCTGCGCCGCGATGTGCTCGATGCGATCGGCCGCCCGCCGTGTTCGATCGAGGCGGATGTGTTTCCCAAGCTCGCCGCGGACGACAGGCTCGCGGGCGCAGCGTTTGACGGCTACTTCATCGATATCGGCTTGCCGGATACGCTCGCGCAGGCGCGCACCGATCTGCCGCGCCTATTTCCCGACGATGTCGCGCAAGGCGGGGTCCGCTAAGGTGCGCTCCAGCATCGCGCGCGCCTCGCCATGCTGCGCGGCGTTGACCAGCGCGAACGCCGCGACCGCCTCCAGATAGCCGATCTTGTCGCCGCAATCGTAGGAGCGGCCTTCGAACTCGAAGGCGTGAAAAGTCTGCGTCTCCATCAGGCGCGCCATCGAATCGGTCAATTGAATCTCGCCGCCGGCGCCGCGGGGTTGGTTCTCCAGAAGCTGAAAGATTTCCGGCTGCAGAATGTATCGGCCGGAAATGAACAGGTTCGAGGGCTCCGTACCCGGCTTGGGTTTCTCCACCATGCCCTTCATGCGCAGCAACCGCCCGTCGCGCGAGACCGGATCGATGATGCCGTAGCCCGACGGCGCGTCGGTCGGCTCTACCGCGACCAGATTGCCGCCGACCGCGCCATAGGCGGCCATCATTTGCGACAGGCAGGGCGGGCGGCCCATCATCAGCATGTCCGGCAACAGCACCGCGAAAGGTTCGTCGCCGACGATGTCGCGGGCGCACCACACTGCATGGCCGAGCCCCAGCGCGCCCTGCTGGCGCACGAAGCTCATCGCGCCCGGCGGGCGCAGCGTTTTGCCGAGCGTGTCGAGCAGATCGGTCTTGTTTTTCGCCTCGAGGGCGGCTTCAAGTTCAAAGGCGCGGTCGAAATAGTCCTCGATCGCGCCTTTGCCGCGGCCCGTAACGAAAACGATGTGCTCGATGCCCGCATCCAGCGCCTCGTCGACCACGTATTGGATCGCGGGCCGGTCGAAGACCGGCAGCAATTCCTTGGGAATGGCCTTGGTCGCCGGGAGAACCCGGGTGCCGAAGCCGGCCACAGGCAGAACCGCCTTGCGCACGCGTCGTGGGCTGGACATCGATCCGGTCACGCTTGTCCCCTGAAAAGCCGCAAAACCGCCTAGGCGGCGGGCGGTTGTGATGGCGTGACAGGCGTCACGAGTCAAAAAACGCCTGCGACGATAGACGGTCTTTCAACAGGTTTCGGCTACCCTATATACGGCCCTCGAGAGGCGACGATGTCTGAAGAAAAGAACAACAAGAACGGCCAAAAAGGCGCCGCCCCCAAAGCGCGGCCCTCGGCGCTGGGCATCGTTCTGGGCAGCCTCGCGACCGGCGTCGCGGCCATGACGCTGGGCGTGCTCGCGCCCCACTTGCAGATGAGCAAGGCCGCCGCCTCGCAGCCGGTCGCCGCGGTCGAGCCCGACATGTTCCCCGTCCGCGCCACTTTCGATGCGCTGACCGCAGAGGATTTGCGCGCGATCGAGGCGCAATTGGCTGAGGCCGAGGCCAAGCTCGCTCGCGACGACCGTCGCGCCGCCGTGGCGGCCGCCCGCTTGTCGAGCTGGGTCGCCGAAGGCGGCTGAAGCCGCCGCTGCGCGCATGGCGCTAGCCGCCCCACAGAAAGAGCCCGCCGCGATCGCGGCGATCGTCGTCACGTACCGAACCGGTCCGGCGCTTGTCGCCTGTTTGGATGCGCTGACTTCGGACGCCGCGATCACGCATCTGGTGGTGGTGGACAACGGCAACCCGCCAGATGTGGCTGCGGCACTGCGCGATCGGGCGGCGGCGGCGAAGGTGCAGCTGCTGACAGGCCACGGCAATGTCGGCTTTGCGCGCGGTTGCAATCTCGGTGCGGCGGCGGCGCCAGACGCAACG
>CAZMRN010000058.1:0-9403 GCA_964568575.1 uncultured Caulobacteraceae bacterium | reverse complement strand
CATTGCGGCGCCAGCGCCGCCGCCGCGCCGATGTAGAGCGCGCCATACTGCGCCCCCGGCGTGGCGACCCAGCTGGCGCGCACGCCAGAGGTCGCGTCCGCCAGCGCGAGCGCTTCAAGCGTGGATACCCCGATGCACGGCCGCCGCAACGCCAGCGCCAAGCCGCGTGCGAACGCCAATCCGGCGCGCACGCCGGTGAATGAGCCGGGCCCGACCGTCACCGCGATGCGATCAATGTCGGCGAACCGACGGCCGGCCTGGTCGAGCGCAGCGCGCGCCATCGGCGCAATCGCCTCGGCCTGGCCGCGCTGCATCGCGGCGGTGAGCGCGGCCAATGTCGTGTTGCGCTCGACGAGCGCGACGGAACAAGCGTCCAATGTGGTGTCGAGGGCGAAAATCAGCATGGCGGCGCCGCCAAGGTCGCGTCCAGACTCGGCGCTAGAGCGCCTGCTCGACGCGATTCACCTCGGGCACGTAGTGGCGGAGCATGTTTTCTATGCCCTGCTTCAAGGTGATGGTCGAGGACGGGCAGCCCGCGCACGAGCCCTTCATCGTCAAGCGCACAAGGCCCTCCTCGTGATCCCAGGAATGAAACGTGATGTCGCCGCCGTCCCTGGCGACGGCGGGACGAATGCGCGTTTCGATTAGATCGCGGATCTGGGCGACGATGTCGGCCGCCTCGCCGTCATAGACGATGTCGTCGGCGACCGACCCCTCCTGGGCCCCGGACAGCGCCGGGGCGCCGGACGCGAAGTGATCCATGATGGCGCTGAGCAGGAAGGGCTTCAGGATCGCCCAATCGGCCTCAGGCGTCTTGGTGACGGTTAGAAAGTCCGCGCCGAGATATACGCGCGTCACGCCGTCGATCGCGAACGCTGCGGCGGCCAGCGGGGATTGCGCGGCCGCCGCCTCGGCGGTCGGCATGTCGCGCCCGGCGCCGCCGGTGACATCGCGGCCCGGCAGGAATTTCAAGGTGTTCGGGTTCGGCGTGGCTTCGGTCTGGATGAACATGGATATCCTCGCCGTCGAGATGGGACCGACCGCGCCGGCGATCAAGCGATATCGCCCGCCGCGGTCTGCGGCCCAGGATCGGCCAGCGAGCGGATCTGCTCGACGCTTACGCCGCTCGGCACGATCACAATGGGCAGCGCCCGATCGGGGCCGAACGCTTGGCCCTTCAGCGCCGCGGATACCAGCGGCCCGGGACCGCCCGCACCAGCGCCGGCGGCCAAAGTGACGATCTTGATTGCCGGATCGCTCTCTACGGCCTTGCGAAATTCGGTGCGCAAATCCCCTTCGCGGATCAGCTTTTCTGGCGTGATGCCGGCTTCGGCCCATGCCTCGCTGGCGAAGCGGTCTACCAGCGCCTCCGCCGCCGCCCACGCCTGTCGGCGCATTTCCTCGCCCACGGAGACCCAGGCGGCCGGTTCGATCGGCTCGATCACCCGCAGGATCACAAGTCCCGCGCGAGTCGCACGCGCGCGCAGCGACGCATACAGAAACGCCGCTGGGAATTCCGGCGTATCGTCCGCGACGACCAGAAATTTAAACGCGGCGCTCATTGTCGCGGGATCGTCGCTCAATTGGCCGATGCCGACAAGGCGGCCGCGCCGTCGGCGAACCGACGCAAATCGGCGGCGGCCAGCTCCAATTCGAGCCCCACCGACACCAGATGATTGGGCCGCCACACGCCGATCGGATCGCCGTTGGAGAGAAACAACGGCGCCGCATCGGCGACGCGATCAAGCGATGCGAGCGCCGGCCCCCAGGCGTCGGCGAGGCTGGGATCGTTTGCGTCCGCAGCCGTCGCGCGCAAAATCGCAGCCCACCCATAAGCGGCGCCGCGCACGCTATAAAAGCTCGCTTCGGCGCGCGGCGTCACGGCGCCCTCGCCGGTTTGCGCCGCGATCGCCTCGACGCGCAGCTCCAGATCGATCGCTGCGGCCGACGCCATCGCCGCCAGGCCTTGCGCGTCGCGATTGAAGCGCACATCGCCGCGCGCCTGCGCCGCAGCCAGCCGCGCCAGCGCCGCGGTCAGACGCGGCCGATCTGCGAGATCGAGAGAGCTGGCGAGCGCACGCGCATCGGCCAGATCCACATTGGCCGCCCCGCGCGCAACCGGCATCGCGTTCAGCGCAATCGCGCCTGTGGTCTCCATGCCCGCGAGGAACAGCGCTTCGCGCCGACGCAAGGCGCCCGTGGCGAACAAGGCGCGATCGTCGAACCGGTTGGCCGCGGCGCCGCGGGCGGCATGCAGCGCCATGATCGCCGCAACGAAATTCTGCCCGGGCGCGGCGTCGAGCGCGAGCGCGGGCGGCGCGCGCAGGCGGCTCCAATGCGCGTGCGCGGTTACGCCCACCGCAGCCAGCAAGGCCAGCGTCGCCGCAAAGCCCAAGGCGACCGCCAGCGAGCGCTTCACGCGCGCGCGCAGGCCCGAGGCGTTGCGCGCCTGGACCGTCGCGAAGCGGCGGCGAACGGAAGCCAAGAAGGCCGAAAGCTGCGGCGCGAGCATGGAAAGCCAACGAGCTTAGCGCGCCCGCCTTACAATGGCGTCAACAGATCAGCGCCAGAATCCGACGATATCGCGCACCTCGCGCATGATCGGCTCCGCGATCGCCCCGGCGCGCTCGCCGCCTGCGCGCAACACCGCGTCGATCTCCGCGGGATCGGCGGCGTAGCGGCGAATCTCCGCCGCGATCGGCGCGAGCCTCGCGATCAGCGCCTCCGCGAGGGCGGGCTTGAACTGGCCGAAGCCCTTCCCGGCCCATTGCGCAAGCACCTGCGCCGGCGAGGCGTCCGTCACCGCCGCGAAGATGCCGACAAGGTTCTCCACCTCAGCCCTGCCCTTGAGGCCGTCGACCGTTTCCGGAATCGGCAAAGGATCAGTGGTGGCGCGCTTGATCTTGTTGGCGATGGCGTCGGCGTCGTCGCTCAGATTGATGCGCGATTGATCTGAAGGATCGGACTTCGACATCTTCTTCGCGCCGTCGCGCAAGCTCATGATGCGCGCGCCTGGGCCCTGGATCAGCGGCTCCGGCAACGGAAAAAAGCCCGGCGCGGCGAAATCGTTGTTGAATTTCTGCGCAATGTCGCGGCTGAGCTCGAGGTGCTGCTTCTGGTCCTCGCCGACCGGCACGTGCGTTGCCTTGTAGGCCAGAATGTCGGCCGCCTGCAGCACCGGATAGGCGAACAGGCCGACCGAGGCGCGCTCGGAATGTTTGCCGGCCTTGTCCTTGAATTGCGTCATGCGCTCGAGCCAGCCCATGCGCGCAACGCAATTAAATATCCAGCCAAGCTCGACATGCGCCAGCACGCTCGATTGCACGAAAATGATCGAACGCTTCGGATCGACGCCGGCGGCGAGATAGGCGGCGGCCACTTCCCGCGTATTGGCGGCGAGATCGGGCTGCGGTTCGGCGGTGATCGCGTGCTGATCGACGACGCAATAGATGCAATCGGTATACTGCGCCTGCAGCGCAACGAACTTCACCAATGCGCCGAGATAATTGCCGAGATGCAGGCCGCTCGTCGGCTGCATGCCGGAGAAAACGCGTTGCGGCCCGGCATAGGCGGGCGCGGGGTCGGACATGGATCGCTCCTCAGGCGAAATCAGGTATGGAGACGTTGCGGCGTGGGCCGAGAAAGGCGCGGATCAGCGCTGCCATCGCCCGGCTTGGGGCGCGCGATCGATGGGTGTGCGCGGCTTCATGACATCCTCGTGTATCAGCCGTCCAAGCCGCCGGGCAAGCCGCCTTGCCCGTCCGCGCCCTTTTCGCGCCGCAACGCTGAGCGAATTTCGCTCAAGCGCACCGCCCCGAAGGCGAACGCCGCGGCGGCGAACACGCCCGCCCCGCCCAGGCCGACGACAAGCATCGCTGCCTCCTTGCTCCATAGCCAATCGGCGAGCCGCGCATAATTCCAAGCGCACAGGCTGATGACGAACGACATCGCCGCCGTCGCCAGCAGCACGCGCCCCAGGCGCCGCCACGCCGCCGCGCTCACCGCGTACGCCTTGTCGCGCGCCAAGGCGCCAGCCAACAGAGCGACATTGAGCCACCCCGCCGCGCTGGTGGCGATCGCGAGCCCGATGACGCCGTCGACGGCGAAGTAGCGCGGCAACGCGAAGAACAGTCCGGCGCCGAGCGCGATATTGACCGCCACGGAAATCAACGCATAGCGCATCGGCCGCCGCGTATCCTGACGCGCAAAGAACGGCGGCGTGAACACTTTCGCAAGCACGAAAGCCGGCACGCCCCAGGCGAACTGGCGTAGAACTTCTGCGGTGCGGGCGGCGTCCTCATGGGTGAAGGCGCCGCGCGTGACCGTCGCATCAATGATGAAATACGGCATGATCAGGAACGCCGCCGCCGCCGGCAGCGTGAACGCCATCGACAAGCTGATCGCCTCGTCCATGGAGCTGCGCGCGGCGGCGTCATTCTCCGCCGCGAGATGGCGCGTCAGCCGCGGCACAAGCGCGAGGCCGACCGCCACGCCGATCAGGCCCAACGGCAATTGATAGAGCCGGTCAGCGTTGTACAATACGCCGCGCGCGCCGGCGTCCGAGCCGGTCAACACTTGCGATACGAGAGAATTGATCTGCGTGGCGCCGCCCGCGAGCGCGCCGGGAATCGCCAGCCACACCACGCGCTTGACCACCGGCGTCAGCTTCGGCGCCGTGAACCGCAGCCGCACGCCGAGGCGCCGCACGCCCCACCACAACAAGCCCGCCTGCAGCACGCCCGCGACCGTCACGGCGACGGACACCAGGATCGCCGCCGAGCGCGCATCAGGCGCCAGCAGCAGCGGCGCGATCGTGCAGACGTTCAACAGCGTCGGCACGCCCGCCGACAACGCGAATCGGCCCGAGGTGTTGAGCACGCCAGACAGCAGCGCCGCCAAGGTCATGCACGCCAGGTACGGCATCGTGATCTGGATCATCAGCGTCGCCACGCCGAGCGTTTCGGCGTCGTTGCGATAGGCCGACAACAGCAGCGGCGTGAGCAGCGGCATGGCGACTTGCGCCGCGACGCAGAACGCTGCGACGATCGCCAGCAGGAACGACATCGCTTCCGAGGCGACCGCCGCCGCCGCGTCGTCGCCGCGCTCCACGCGCTCGCGTCCATAGACCGGCACGAAGGCCTGCGCGAACGCGCCCTCCGCGAACAGGCGGCGAAACAGATTGGGAAACATCAGCGCCGTGGCGAAGGCGTCCATGTAGGGACCCTGTCCGCCGAAGCGCGCCGTCACCGCAAGATCGCGCGCGAAGCCGAGCACCCGGCTGGCGAGCGTCATCGCGGTCTGCACCGCCGTGTTGCGCAACAGGCTCATGCCGCTTCCATGATGAGGCGCCCGCGCATCGCGTCAGCGCGCGTCCGACGCATAGGCGACCGCCAGCTTGCGCCGCGCGGGATCGGCGGGCGCTTCCGGCTCGCCTTCGCGCAACGCGTCTTGCAAACGCGTGCGCAAGCGCTGGGCGTCCGCGCCATCGCCAAGCTGTCGGCCGTTCTGATCGGTGACGTAGAACACGTTCGCCGCACGTTCGCCGACCGCGCCGATATGCGCTGAATCGATCGACATGCCGGAGTCCGCGATCGCGGCCGCCAACGCGGCGAGCAGTCCGGGACGATCGCGGCCCGACACCTCCACGACCGTCGCGCGCGGCGTGATCTCGTCGTCGATGCGCACCCAAGGCTCGATCGCGAACGCTGCAGCACGGCGCGGCGGCTTCATCACGCTGGGCGGCGGCGCGTCGGTGACGGCGGCCTGCTCAAGGCGCGCCAACAGGCGCTTCAGCGAACTGGGATCGTCCATGCCGAACGGCCGGCCCTCGATCGTCTGCACGGAGAACACGTCGAGCACCGCGCCCTGGCGCGTGGTGTGAACGCGCGCGTCGACGACATCGGCCCCGGCGCCGGCGAGCGCGGCGGTGAGGCTAGCGAACAGGCCTTTGCGATCCAGGCACGCCACGAGAATTTCCGTGACGCCGCGATCCTCGCGCGGCCGCGCCGCGGCGTGCGGCTGGTCGCCGGACTTCGCCGCCGCATCGATTTCGCGCGCATGCCAGGTCAAAGCGTCGAAATCGAACGACAGCCAATAGGCGTCGTCGAGCGCGTTGAACCAGACGTCGAGTCTCTGCGCCATCGCCGCGCCGATGTGATCGATCAGGTGCGCGCGTGTTTCCGCCGCGCGCGCCGCGAGCCGCTCGCGCAGGCCGCCCTCGTCGGTCATGCCGCCCGACAGCGCCGCCTCGGTGAGGCGATAAAGGTCGCGCAGCAATTGCCCTTTCCAACTGTTCCACACGCCCGGCCCGACGGCGCGAATATCGGCGACCGTCAACACGAGCAGCAGCCGCAGTCGCTCTAGGGTGCCCACGAGACGCGCGAATTGCGCGATCGTCGCGGGGTCGCCGATGTCGCGGCGCTGGGCGACGTCGCTCATTTCGAGGTGGTGGCGCACCAGCCAGCCGATGAGCGCGACCTCCTCCTCCGGCAGTCCGAGCCGTTCGCACGCCGCACGCGCGGAAATTTCCCCCTCAATCTGCTGATCGCCTTCGCCCTTGCCGGTGTCGTGCAACAGCATGGCCAAATAGAGCGCGCGACGATTGATGATCTTGGGAAAGATCTCGGTCGCCAAGGGATGTTCGGCTTTGCGCCGGCCGTTCTCGATATCGGAGATATGCTCGATGGCGCGCAGCGTGTGCTCATCCACAGTATAGTGATGATACATGTTGAACTGCATCTGCGCGACGATGCGGCCGAATTCCGGCACGAAGCGGCCAAGCACGCCGGACTCGTTCATCAGCCGCAAGCCGCCGGCGGGATTGTTCGGCGATGCGGCGACCGCAAGGAACGCCTCGATGGCTTCGGGATTACGGCGCGTGGCGCTCGTGATCCGCTTCAGCCGCGTGGCGACGTCGCGCAAAACGGCGGGCTGCACGTCAAGATCGCGGCTCTCGGCGATTTGAAACAGGCGCACGAGATTGACCGGATCGTCGAGCGTTTCGCGCGTCTCCACATCGAGGCGGCCGCCTTCGATCTTGAATCCCGGCGCGAGCGTTTCGGCCGGCCGCCGGCCCGTCGGCAGCAGACGCGCCAGGCTCATGGGCGCGCGCTTGGCCTGGTCGGCTTCGAGCTTGGCGCACAGGACGCGCGTCAGCGCGCCGACCTCGCGCGCCACCAGGAAGTAGCGCTTCATGAAGCGTTCGACGCCCTGCTGCTCGCCGCGGCGGCCATAGCCGAGGCGCGCGGCCATTTCCGGCTGCAGATCGAAGCTGATGCGCTCCTCCGCCCGGCCGGTGAGGTAGTGCAGGTGGCAGCGCACGGTCCACAGGAATTGCAGATCGCGACGGAACGCATTGGCCTCCTCGCGGGTGAAGACGCCGTTTTCGACATAGTCGCGCGCGCTCTTGAAGCCGTAGCGATGGCGCGCCAGCCAGAACAAGGTGTGCAGATCGCGCAGACCGCCTTTGCCCTCCTTGACGTTCGGCTCAACCATGTAGCGCGACGCGCCGACGCGCGCATGGCGGTCGTCGCGCTCTTTGAGTTTGGCGGCGACGAAGCTGGCGTGCGTGTGCGCAACCACCTCGGTGCGGAATCGGGATTCGAGGTCGCCGAACAGGGATGCGTCGCCGCTGACGATCCGCGCCTCGAGCAGCGCGGTCTGGATGGTGTGGTCTTCGCGCGCGAGCTTGAGGCATTCTTCGATGGTGCGCGAAGCGTGACCCACTTTCAGGCCCATGTCCCATAGCAGATAGAGCATGTATTCGGTCACGCTCTCGGCCCAGGGCGTCTGTTTGTAAGCGCGCAGGAACAACAGATCGATGTCGGACGACGGCGCCAGTTCGCCGCGCCCATAGCCACCGACCGCAACCACTGCGAATCGCTCTCCGGCGGTCGGGTTGCGGGCCCGGAAGATGTGCACCGTGGTGAAGTCGTACAGCGCGCCCACGACCTCGTCGGCCACCTGTCCGAGCAGCCGTGCGACGGCGAGCCCGTTCTCGCCGGATTCCAGCCGCTCCTTGGCGATCATGCGGCCGCGGAACAGCGCGCCGTGCAGCAATTGCAGCGCGCGGCGGCGCAGCGCCGCTTCGTCGCCGATATGGTCGAGCGCCGCCGCGGTGAGCTGGGCGCGCAGCTTTTCGCCGTCCACGACGTGCTCAATGCGGGCGGGCTTCAATCTTCGACTCATCGTCTCTCATTGGGGCGTACGGAGGCGCCGGTCGATCCTTAAGCTTCATTCATGCGCAGTCTGCATCTTTAACGCGACAGAAACTTGCCCAAATTCGTGTTAAGGGTGATGCTCATGAGGCGGGGGGCCCAATGCACGTGGCGAGCCGCCTGTCGAGATTGGCCCAAAGGAGTGCGGCTCTATGCGGACGCCCAGCGCGCGGACAGCCCGGTTGACCCCGGTCGATGACGAAAATCGGATTCGGCCGGTGGGCGAAACGCTGGAGTCGCGTCGCTTCGACCCGATGCTCGAAGAACGCCTGTTGCGGGCGCAATTCAAGCGCGAGCGCTCCTCGGCGTACTGGTTCGCGGCCGCCAAGTGGGGCGTATCGGGGCTGGTCGTCGGCATGTGCCTCGGGGCGTACCTGATGTACGCCGCGACGGTTTCCACCCTGCCCGTCGCCATGGAGGCGCTGATGCGCGGCCAGCAGATGGAGCAGTTCCGCGAGCGGCTGTCGGATTCCTCCGGGATCACGAACCCCGCGTCGCCTGCGCCTTGAGACGATAGAGAACCTCCAGCGCCGCCTTCGGGCTCAGCGCGTCGGGATCGATTTCCGCAATCAGCTGCTCCAGCCGCGAATCGGCCTCTGGCGGTTTCGCCGCCGCCAGCAGCGGGAGTTCGCCATCAAGCTCGGCAGCTTTGCCGCGCCCCGCTTCCAGCCGCGCCAGGACTTGGCGGGCGCGTTCAACGACCGTCTTGGGCAAGCCCGCCAGCCGGCCAACTTGAATGCCATAGGAGCGGTCGGCCGGCCCTGGCGCGACCTCGTGCAGAAACACCAGATCGCCGCGCCATTCCTTGGCGCGCAAATGTGCGTTGGCGGCGGCCTCGAGGCGTTCAGGCAGCGTCGTCAGTTCATGGTAATGGGTGGCGAACACCGCCCGGCAGCGATTGACGTTGTGCAGGTGCTCGGCCGTCGCCCAGGCGATCGCCAGCCCGTCGAAGGTGGCGGTGCCGCGACCGATTTCGTCGAGCACCACCAGGGATTGCGGTCCGGCCTGATTCAGGATCGCGGCGGTCTCGATCATCTCGACCATGAAAGTCGACCGCCCGCGCGCGAGGTCGTCGGAGGCGCCGACGCGGGCGAACACCCGGTCGGCCAGACCCAAGCGCAGCCGCCGCGCCGGCGCATAGCCGCCGGCCTGAGCGAGGATCGCGCACAAGGCGATCTGGCGCAGAT
>CAZMRN010000057.1:1424-9473 GCA_964568575.1 uncultured Caulobacteraceae bacterium | reverse complement strand
ATGAGGCGCAGCGACGGCGCCGTGCGCACCGCCTTTCTCGCGACCAGCGGCAAAACCAGCGTCGCATCGCGCATTCCGCGCGGCCTTGAGGGCGGCGTCGTCGTGCGCGCCAGCCCCATCGAGAAAGGCGAGCACCTGATGCTCGCGGCCGTGGACGGCGCAGACTGGATCGCGCCCGACGACGCTGCGCCGCTTGCGCCGCCGGCGGAAACCGATCTTGGCGCAGCGCTCCACGTCGGCGAAATCCTCGATGCGAAATGCTGGTTCGGCGCGATGCGGCCTGGCTACGGAAAAACGCACAAGGCCTGCGCCAGCTTGTGCGCGCGCGGCGGCTTGCCTTTGGCGTTCTGCATCGCCGCATCCGGCGTTTGCGGCGGCGAGGATGCAGAGAGCCCGCTATTCCTCGATGAAAACGGCGCAGCCCATGGGCGCGCGATCATTCCGCTCGTCGCCGATCCGGTGCTTGCGATCGGCCGCATGGTGCGCGTGGGCGACGTGACGCAATTCCGCGCCGCGCTGCGCGACATCCGTAGGCTTTGAGCCGCGCGGCTACGCGATCCACGCCGCGCGGAACAGGTCGCGCGCTACGCCAATTCGATCAGCACTTCATCGGCCGCGACGCTGGCGCCGGCGGCGACATTGACCTTCGCCACCACGCCGTCGCGCTCGGCGCGAATGATGTTCTGCATCTTCATGGCTTCCACGATCGCCACGCCTTCGCCGCCCTTCACCTCCTGGCCGGCCTTGACGTCGATCGACACCACCAGGCCCGGCATCGGCGACATGATCACCTTCGAGGTGTCGGCCGGCGGTTTTTCCGGAATTCTCGCGTGCAGCTCCGCGCCGCGCGGGCTGGCCACGATGATGCGCGCGGTGACGCCGCGCAGGCGCAGCACATAGCCTTCCGGCCGGCTGGCGATCTTCACCGCGAACGGCGCGCCGCCGAACGCGCCTTCGATCACCTTCTGGCCCGGGCGCCACTGCGTCTCCAGCAACAGCGCAGCCGCATCGCCGATCTGCGCATAGGCGCCGCCTTCGGTCAGCGCAATGCGCACCGGCGTGTGGGCGCCGTCATGCACGGCCACCCATTCGGTGCGCGGACCATGGCCCACGCCGTTGATCTGCGCGGTCGTCTGCCGCTCGCGCGCGGCAGCGATCGTCTGCGCATAGCCGGCGCACGCGATCAGCAGCTTCAATTGCGCCGGCGTCGGGGCCGTACCCTCGAAGCCCTTCGGGAATTGGTCCTTGATATAGCCGGTCGTGATGTCGCCGGAGCGGAAGCGCGGCTCGTCCATCACCGCGCCGATGAAGGGAATATTGTGCTGGATGCCTTCGATGACGAAAGCGTCGAGCGCACGCGCCTGCGCGTCGATGGCGGCGATCCGGTCGGGCCCGTGGGTCACGAGCTTGGCGATCATGGGATCGTAGAACATCGAGATTTCATCGCCGGCGCGCACGCCGGAATCGTTGCGCACGGTGATCTCGCCGAACCGGCCTTCCGCCGGCGGGCGATAATCGCGCAACCGCCCGATCGAAGGCAGGAAGTTGCGATAGGGATCCTCCGCGTAGATGCGGCTTTCGATCGCCCAGCCCTTGATGGCGAGGTCGTTCTGCTTGAACGGAAGCTTCTCGCCCGCAGCGACCCGGATCATGAGCTCCACGAGATCTAGCCCGGTGATCGCCTCGGTCACCGGATGCTCCACCTGAAGCCGCGTGTTCATTTCCAGGAAGAAGAAGCTTTTATCGGCGCCGGAGGCGACGAACTCGACCGTGCCGGCGCTGTCATACCCGACCGCTTTGGCCAACGCGACCGCCTGGGCGCCCATCGCGGCGCGGGTTTCGGGATCGAGCAGCGGCGAGGGCGCTTCTTCGATGACCTTTTGGTTGCGCCGCTGGATGGAGCATTCGCGCTCGAACAGATGCACGACATTGCCGTGCTTGTCGCCCAGCACCTGGATCTCGATGTGGCGCGGATTGAGCACGAACTTCTCGATGAAGATGCGGTCGTCGCCGAAGGCGTTCTTCGCTTCCGCGCGCACGGCGGGAAAGCCTTCGTCCAATTCCTTCTTGTCGAACGCGACGCGAATGCCTTTGCCGCCGCCGCCGGCGGCCGCCTTGATCATCACCGGATAGCCGATCTCGTCGGCGATCTTGGCGGCGTGCTTGACGTCCTTGATCTCGCCGATGAAACCCGGCACGCACGACACGCCTGCTTCCGCTGCGGTCTTCTTGGATTCGATCTTGTCGCCCATCGCATGAATGGCGTGCGGATTGGGCCCGATGAACGTGATCTTTTCGTCGAGCAGGCGCTGCGCGAACTCGGCCTTCTCCGAAAGAAAGCCAAAGCCCGGATGGATGGCCTGCGCGCCGGTCGCGCGTGCGGCGGCGACGATCTTGTCGGCGACGAGATAGGAGTCCGCCGCCGGCGCAGGGCCGATGAACACCGCCTCGTCGGCCATCTCGACGGCCATCGAGTCCCGGTCCGCCTCGGAGAACACCACCACGGTCTTGATGCCGAGCCGGCGCGCCGTCTTGATGATGCGCACGGCGATCTCGCCGCGATTGGCGATCAGGATCTTTTCAAACATGCGGCCCTCTCCGGCCTCGGCGGGATGACGATGGCGAAGCGGCCTGGGATAGCGGCAGGCGGGGCTGGCGTCCAACCCTTCACGCTAGGGAGGGGAACCCGGCCTGCCTGCCGGATTGTCGCAGGCGCGGAGCGCCGAGTACGGCTCAAACCAGGTCGGCGATGCGCAGCGCTACGCCGGGGATCTGGGTGAGCGTGATGGCGGCGTCGAACGGCAAGGGCGCCCCGATGGACCAGCCTTCGCCCTCGCGTCGATGCACATGGGTCTCGCGGCGCTCCACATCGACGACCCAATACTCCCGCACGCCATACGCCCCGTAGAGATCGGCCTTCACGGTCAGGTCGTAGGCAAGCGAGGTCGCCGCGATCTCGATCACCAACAGCGCATCGCGACCGCCGACCTGGGATGGGCGCAGGGCGGCGTCATGCAGGAACACGTCCGGCTCCGGCGCCTCCTGCTTGTCGAGGAAGAAGGTCGTGTCGGGCCCGACGGCGTAACGATCATGAGGCAGATTGCGCGCAAACCACATGATCAGCTGCGCCTTGGCGTGGGAATGGCGGTCGCCTTCGCTGGGCATCTCGATCAATTCCCCATGGATCAGCTCACAGCGATGATCGGGCGGCAGAATGCCGGCGTCCTGCATCGCGAACACGTCGTCCACGGTGAAGAGGTGCTTCTGCGGCGCTGCAATCGGGGAGCGGAAGGGGGCGTTCACAACGACACCCTATCACAGCCGATCAATAATCGAACAGCTTGCGGTCGCGGTCGGCGCGGCGTTTGGCGCGGGCGACGATGAGGTCGGCGAGGTCGGCGCGATCGAGGCCCGCCGCTTCGCCGCCGGGATCGAGATTGTGCTCGGCCACCAGCGCCATCAGCGCGTCGCGCTCATAGACCGGCTCCTCCAGCTCCGCGCGCAGCGCCTCCTCCCCTTCGCGCAGCAGGAACGCCACCGGGTTGAGCGCGGCCGACGGCGACGCAAGAGGCGCCTTTGCGGCTTTGCCGTTCTTCAATGGCTTGGCGGCCTTCGGCGCGGGCGCGGCGGGCGACGGCTCCGGCGATTCCAGCGCAGCGGCGTCGATCTCGCGGCGAGACTCATGGCCGCGCAACACCGCATCCAGCCGATCGGCGAACTCCGGATTGCGCCGCGCCTCGCGGCGGATCACGTCGAAGAAGCGGTCCAGCGTGCGGTTCAAACTCATAAGGCGGGCGACCTCTCGAGGCGCGCGACGAATTCTTCGCCGAGCCTGCGCACGATCGGCGCCATCTCCCCGTATTTCTGCTCGAATGTGCGGGGAAACTCCGACCACTCGGCGGCTTTTGCGATATCCACATGTTGCGGAATGCGCAAATCAAACATCGCCTCGCCGAGATTGTCCTTGAGCAGGCCCGCCTCGGAGCGGTGCAGGCTCATCGTCTCGTCATACTTGGTGGCGAGCACGAAGAGACTGGAGGGCTGGCCGCGCCGCTCATTGATGAGCCTCAGCGCGCGCTTGCGGAACGAAATCAGGCCAAGGCGCGAGACATAATCCGGGATGGTCGGCACCAGGATCACGTCGGCGGCGATGATCGCCGCCTCGGCGAACAGCGAAATGCCCGGCGGACAATCGATCAGGATGTAATCCATCTCGTTCATGACGGATTTCAGCCCTTGGGCGAAGCGCTCGCAGATCCATTTCTGGATCGCATCGATATGGAAGCCGCGCTTGACGAAGCTTTCGATCAGGTCGCGCTCGACCATGCGGAATTCCGGCGCGGCGGCGCACAGCGCGACGTCCGGCGATCCCTTCAGATCCGTGACCTTCGGCTCCACGATCGATTTGAACGGCTTGGGCTTCTGCTGCAGCGCATAGGCCTCGAAATAGAAATCGAGCGTGCGCTCGGCTTCGCGCAGATCGTTCCATTTGTCGGGCCCGGCGATCATGATCGAGGCGTTGGTCTGCGGATCGAGATCGATCACCAGCACACGCCGGCGATGATGCACGCCGAGCGTTTCAGCGAGCGACACGGTCGTCGTGGATTTCCCCACGCCGCCCTTCATGTTGATGACAGACACCAAACGCGCGGGCATTCCAGCCCTCCTTCATGACCCCAACCCAAGAGCGAAACGCTTGCCGCGGCGTGGTTAGCAAATGGTGAATGGGGGGGGTGGGGAGGCAGTAGGCAGTAGGCAGTAGGCAGTAGGCAATTGTGCGTCATGCGTGTTCGTTCGCCATCACCCCGGACGGCCGAAGGCCGATCCGGGGTCCATTTTCGCATTGGCAAAAACATGGACCCCGGCTCTTGCTCCGCAAGGCCGGGGTGATGGCGGATGGTTAGTCCCTAGTCACGACTGCCTACTGCCTAACGCCTACTCACTACTGCCTACTCGCCCCTATCCGCTCTTCTCCCGCATCAGCACCAATTCCTCGGCCGCCGTGGGGTGCAGCGCGCAGGTGTCGTCCCATTGCGCTTTGGTGAGGCCGGCTTTCACGGCGATGGCGGCGAGTTGGATCATTTCCGGCGCGTCGCGGCCGGCGATGTGCACGCCGATGACGCGCTCCGACACAGGATGCACGACGAGCTTCATGATCATGCGCTCCTCGTTGCCGGCGAGCACGTGCTTCATCGGGCGGAATTGCGTCTTGTAAATGTCGACGGCGCCGAACTGGCGGCGCGCCTCGGCCTCGGTGACGCCGACCACGCCGATCGGCGGGCGGCAGAACACGGCCGTCGGCACCGTATCGTGATCGAACGCGGTCAAGCGTCCGCCATAGACGGATTGCGCAAACGCCACCGCTTCGCGGATCGCCACGGGCGTCAGCGCCAACCGGTCGGTCACGTCGCCGAGGGCGTAGACGCTTTTCGCCGTCGTGCGCGAATAGGGATCGACGATGATCGCGCCGTTTTCGCGCACGCGCACGCCGGCGTCCTCGAGGCCGAGGCCTTGCGTGTTGGGGATGCGGCCGAGCGCGAGCATCGTCTGATCCGCCTCCAGGCGCATGCCGTTCGATAGCGTCACCAAGTGGCCGGACCCCGTCGGCGCGATGGCGCTGATCGTGGCGCCGAGAACGAGGCGCACGCCGGTGCGCGCCAATTCGTTCTGCGCGAATGTGCGGATGTCGTCGTCAAAGCCGCGTAGAATGTGATCGCCGCGATGCACGAGCGTCGTCTCGACGCCGAGCCCGGAAAAGATCGTCGCGAACTCCGCCGCGATATAGCCGCCGCCGGCGATAATCACCTTGCTCGGCAGCGCATCGAGCAGGAACGCTTCGTTGGAGGTGATCGCGTGTTCGACGCCCTTGATGTCGGCGGGCAGGAACGGGCGACCGCCCGTCGCGATCAGAATGCGTTCCGCGGTGACCGTGCGTCCCGCCGCGCGCAAGGCGACGCCGTGGGGATCGACCAGCCGCGCGCGATCCTCGAAAATCGCAACGCCCGCTTTGTCGAGATTGGCGCGGTACAGCCCGGACAGGCGCGAAACTTCGGCCTGAACATTGTCGCGCAGCGCCGGCCAATCGAACCGCGCCCAATCGACCGTCCAGCCGAAGCCCTTGGCGTCGCGAAACGATTGGCCGAATTCCGAGGCGTACACGAACAGCTTCTTCGGGATGCAGCCGCGCACCACGCATGTGCCGCCGATGCGGTAATCCTCCGCGATCGCCAGCCTGTGCGGCGAGCCGCGCCGCCCGCACCCCGCCGGAGCCTGCGCCGATGACGAACAGATCATAGTCGAACTCGGCCATGGGTTGGGTTCCTTTTGCGCGCGCTGCGCGCGGGCCGACGCCTCAGGCGCCGCCCTTCATATAGGCGGGCAGCCAGCTTTCGTGCGCTTGACGCAGCGCGGTCAGCGCGACGCCGTCATGGCCGCCGCCGGGCAGGACTGCGCTGACGCGCGCCCCGCCGAACGTGCCGGCGATGCGCAAGGCGACGCCCGCCGCCTTGGCGCGCAGCGAAACCTCGCCGGCGGCGTCCTGCGCGACGGCGAGGCAATAGCGGCCCTGATCTTCGCCAAACAAAAAGGCATGCGCGAAGCGCGCGTCGCCGGCCTGCAGCGCGACACCGATATCGCCGGCGAGCGCCATTTCCGCCGCGGCGCAGGCGAGGCCGCCGTCGCTGACGTCATGGCAGGCGTGCACGAGGCCGTCTGCGATGAGGCTGCGCACCAGGTCGCCGTTGCGGCGTTCCGCGTCGAGATCGACCGGGGGCGGGGCGCCCTCCTCGCGACCGGCGATTTCGCGGAGATAGAGCGATTGGCCGAGCCAGCCATCGGTTGCGCCTATCACGATCAGCGCGTCGCCGTCCTTCGCGCCGGCGATGCTTGCACGCTTGCGCAAATCGGCAAGCAAGCCGACGCCGCCGACCGTCGGCGTCGGCAAGATGGCTTGGCCGTTTGTTTCATTGTAGAGGGAAACATTGCCGCTGATGACGGGAAAATCGAGAGCGCGGCACGCCGCCGCCATGCCCTCGATCGCGGCGACGATCTGGCCCATGATTTCGGGGCGTTGCGGATTGCCGAAATTGAGATTGTCGGTGATGGCGAGAGGGCTTGCGCCGACGGCCGTCAAGTTGCGCCACGCTTCGGCGACGGCCTGCTTGCCGCCTTCGAACGGATCGGCCTCGACATAACGCGGCGTGACGTCGCTCGTCATCGCCAGCGCGCGGTTCGAGCCGTGAAGCCGCACCACCGCGGCGTCGCCCTGACCGCCCGATTCATCGACGCTGTCGCCCATCACGTGGCGATCATATTGCTCCCAGATCCAGCGCTTCGACGCCATGTCGGGGCAGCCCATGAGGCGCAGCAGCGCCTCGGAAAACGCCGTCTCGGGAACGTCTTCTGCGTCGATGCGCGGCTGCGGGACGGGCTGCACATAAGGCCGCTCATAGAGCGGCGCCTCGTCGGCCAGCGGCGCGAGCGGCAGATCGCACACCGTCTCGCCTTTCCACACGAGCTGCAGGCGGCCGGTGTTGGTGGTGATTCCGATCACGGCGGCGTCGAGCCCCCATTTCTCGAAGATGCGTTTGGCCTCGGCCTCGCGGCCGGGCTTGAGCGTCATCAGCATGCGCTCCTGACTTTCGGAGAGCATGAAATCGTACGGGCTCATATTCGTTTCACGCGCGGGGATCGCGTCGATGTCGAGCCGGATCCCGGCGCCGCCTTTCGAGGCCATCTCCACCGAAGACGAGGTGAGGCCGGCTGCGCCCATGTCCTGGATGCCGATGATGGAATCGCTTTCCATTAATTCGAGGCATGCTTCGATGAGCAGCTTCTCCAGAAACGGATCGCCGACCTGCACGGTCGGGCGTTGCGCCTCGGCGTCGTCGTCGAATTCGGCCGACGCCATGGTCGCGCCATGAATGCCGTCGCGCCCGGTCTTTGCGCCGACATACACCACCGGATTGCCGGCGCCCTTCGCGGCGCTTGTGAAGATGCGATCTTTTTTCGCCACGCCCACGCACATGGCGTTGACCAGGATGTTGCCGT
>CAZMRN010000057.1:911-1388 GCA_964568575.1 uncultured Caulobacteraceae bacterium | reverse complement strand
TCCCGCCACCGTCGGCAGGCCGACGCAATTGCCGTAGCCGCCGCTGCCGCGCACCACGCCATCGACCAGGCGGCGCGTCTTGGGATGCGCGGGATCGCCGAATCGCAGCGCATTGATCAGCGCGATCGGGCGCGCGCCCATCGTGAACACGTCGCGCAGGATGCCGCCGACGCCGGTCGCCGCGCCCTGATAGGGCTCGATGTAGGAGGGATGGTTATGGCTCTCCATCTTGAAGATGCAGGCCAGGCCGTCGCCGATGTCGATCGCGCCGGCGTTCTCGCCGGGGCCGTAGATCACGTGCGGGGCGCTCGTGGGAAATTTCCGCAGATGCGTGCGGGAGGATTTGTAGGAGCAATGCTCGCTCCACATTACCGAGAAGATGCCTAGCTCGATGACGTTCGGGACGCGCCCGAGCTTTTCCAGGATCAGGTCGTATTCCGCGCGGCTGAGCCCGAATTGCTGCGCCAGCTCCGCATT
>CAZMRN010000057.1:547-901 GCA_964568575.1 uncultured Caulobacteraceae bacterium | reverse complement strand
GGGGTGAGTCATGGCCGCCTGCTTAACGGGGCCCGGTGAGGGCGGCAATCCGGCGCGCGGCGGCGCGGCGCCGGGTCCCACCTCCGCCGGCCGCAAGCCGGCTCGACACCGCCGTCGCCCAGCGATAGGCCAAGACGCACGATAAGGGAGAAAGCGATGCGCGAAGTGGCTTATGCCGACGTCCCGAGCCTGGTCGGCCAGGAGATCGGCGTGTCCGACTGGGTTCAGATCACCCAGGAGCGGGTCAACCAGTTCGCCGAGGCGACCGGCGACCACCAATGGATTCACGTCGATGTCGAGCGCGCCACCCGCGAAGCCGGGCCGGCTGGGAAGGGGCGCGCAAGAAGGCCGCCA
>CAZMRN010000057.1:0-537 GCA_964568575.1 uncultured Caulobacteraceae bacterium | reverse complement strand
GGGCGGGCCGATCGCGCACGGCTATCTGACGCTGTCGCTGATCCCGTTTCTCGGCGCCGGGCTGATGAAAATCAGCGGCGTCACCCGCGGCATCAATTACGGATCGGACAAGGTGCGCTTCACCAACATGGTGCGGGTCGGCAAGCGGGTGCGGCTGCGCCAGAAGCTGCTCGCGGCTGAGCCGAAATCGGGCGGCCTGCAGCTCAAGAACGAGTGCACGATCGAGATCGAGGGCGAAGAGCGGCCCGCCTGCGTGGCCGAGACCATCTCCGTGATCTACGGCGCCTGAGCGGCGCATGTTGACTCTGCTGGACAGCCTGTCGCTGGCGGGAAACCGGGCCAAGCAGAACGACGACGCTCACGGCGCTCATGCCGCGATCGCCTGGGTGATCGACGGCGCGACCGATCTGCATGACGCGCCCTTCGCCTCCGCCGCCACCGACGCCGCGTGGCTGGCGCAGGAATTGAACGCCGATCTGGCGGCGGGGGCAGCCGGCGCGGCGCGCGACGAGAGCGGCCTGCGCGGCCTCCTGCGCC
>CAZMRN010000056.1:0-9525 GCA_964568575.1 uncultured Caulobacteraceae bacterium | reverse complement strand
GAATGGCATTGCCGCACCATGATGCAGCCCATCGCCACCAGCGACGCTGTGCCGATGCCGTATTCCTCCGCGCCCAGCAGCGCTGCGACGACGATGTCGCGCCCGGTGCGCAGGCCGCCGTCGGTGCGCAGCGTCACGCGGTGACGCAGATTGTTCAGCGTCAACACCTGATGCGCTTCCGCAAGCCCCATTTCCCAGGGGATGCCTGCGTATTTGATGGATGTCTGCGGGCTCGCGCCCGTGCCGCCGACATGGCCGGAGATCAGGATCACGTCCGCCTTCGCCTTGGCCACGCCGGCGGCGACTGCGCCGATGCCGGATTGCGCAACGAGCTTCACGCACACCTTGGCGAACGGATTGACCTGCTTGAGGTCGTGGATGAGCTGCGCGAGATCCTCGATCGAGTAGATGTCGTGGTGCGGCGGCGGCGAAATCAGCATCACGCCGGGCGTGGCGTGACGCAGACGCGCAATCAGCTCCGTCACCTTGAACCCGGGCAATTGGCCGCCCTCGCCGGGCTTGGCGCCCTGCGCCACCTTGATTTCGATTTCGCGGCACTGGTTCAGATATTCCGCCGTCACGCCGAAGCGGCCCGACGCGATCTGCTTGACGGCGGAATTGGCGTTGTCGCCATTCGGCAGCGGCTTGTAGCGTTCGGGATCCTCGCCGCCTTCGCCCGACACGGATTTCGCGCCGATGCGGTTCATCGCGATGTTCAACGCGCCGTGCGCCTCCGGCGACAGTGCGCCGAGGCTCATGCCGGGCGTGACGAAGCGCTTGCGGATCTCGTTGACGCTTTCGACCTCCTCGACGGGGATCGACACGGTGTTGTCGCGGATCTCCAGGAGATCGCGCAATTGGATCGGCTCGGCGAGGCGGCGCTGACGCACCGCATCGGAATAGACCTTGTAGGCGTCGTAGGAACCGGTATCGCACGCCTTTTGCAAGTGATGGATGTGCTGCGCCTCGAGCGCGTGGCGCTCGCCCTTCGCGCGATAGCGGTACAGGCCGCCGACCGGCAGCGTCACCACGTCTTCATCGAAGGCGCGCGCATTGAGCTCGGCCGCTTCCTGCGCCAAGCCTTGCAGGCCGATGCCGGAGATGCGGCTGGTCAAGCCGGGGAAGAATTCATCCGCCAGCGCGCGCGACAAGCCGATGGCTTCGAAATTCAACCCGCCGCGATAGGACGAAATGACCGAAATGCCCATCTTGGAGATGATCTTGTAGAGCCCCGCCTCCACCGCCTTGCGGTAGTTTTCCGCCGCCTCCTCGACGCTGCGCACCCCGCCGATGCCGCGCGCCACGCGATCCGCGATCGTGTCGAGCGCGAGATAGGGGTTCACGGTGGTCGCGCCGCAGCCGATCAGAACAGCGCAATAATGCGTGTCGAGGCATTCCGCCGCGCGCACTGTGATCGAACAATAGGAGCGCAGGCCTTGCGCCGTGAGGTGCGCGTGCACGCCCGACGCCGCCAGGATCATCGGACACGCCACCGCATTCGGGCCCTGGCGCTCATCGGTCAGCACGATGTGCGACCGGCCCGACAGCACCGCCTCCTCCGCCTCGCGGCGAATGCGGTCCATTGCGGCGCGCAGGCCAAGGCCTGGATTGCGCGCATCGAACGTGCAGTCGATCACCGCCACCGCATCGCCCAAGAGCTCGACCATGCGGGCGTACATGCCGTTGGTCAGAACCGGCGAGTTCAGCGTGAACACGTTGGTCTGGGTTTCGTCCTGGGCGAGAATGTTTCCCAGATTCTTGAACCGCGTGGTCAAGCTCATCACCCGCTCTTCGCGCAGCGGATCGATCGGCGGATTGGTGACCTGGCTGAAATTCTGCCGGAAATAATGCGACAGCGGGCGATAATGCTCCGACAGCACCGCAAGCGGCGCGTCGTCGCCCATCGAGCCCACGGCCTCCTTGGCGTCCTCCATCATCGGAGCCAGCAGAAGTTCGAAATCCTCCAACGTAAAGCCCGCGGCGAGCTGGCGGCGCATCAGATCGCGCCGTTCGGCGAACAGGCGCGGTTCAGGTCCGCGCAGCGTCTCGTCCAGATCGATGACGTTTTCGAGCCAGGCCTCGTATGGGTGCGCGGCGGCGAGATCATCGACGATCTCGTCGTGATGCAACAGGCGGCCCTCATGCGTGTCGACGGCGATCATTCGTCCGGCGCCGATGCGGCCGCGTTCGAGAATGTCGCCGTTCGGCACCGCACACATGCCGGTTTCGGAGCCGACCACGAGAATGCCGCCCTTGGTGATGGCGTAGCGCATCGGGCGCAGGCCGTTGCGATCCATGCCCGCCACCGCCCAGCGACCGTCGAACATGGCGAGCGCGGCCGGCCCGTCCCACGGCTCCATCACCGCGTTGCAATAGGCGTAGAGCGCGCGATGGCTCGGCTTCATCGTCGTCGCTTTGGCCCAGGCTTCCGGCGCCAGCAGCGCCTTGGCCATCGGCGCAGATCGGCCGGCGCGCACCAGCACCTCAAAGGCGTTGTCGAGCGCTGCGGAATCCGATCCGCCGGGCTGGATGATCGGCTTCACATCCTCTTGTGCGCGGCCGAACGCATCGGAGGCCATGCGGATTTCATGGCTCTTCATCCAGTTGATGTTGCCCTTCAGCGTGTTGATCTCGCCATTATGGGCGAGCATGCGGAACGGCTGAGCGAGGCGCCATTGCGGGAACGTGTTGGTGGAATAGCGCTGGTGATAGATCGCCACCGAGGAGATGAAGCGGTCGTCCTTGAGATCGGGATAGAAGGCGTCGATCTGCTCGGCGAGGAACATGCCCTTGTAGATCATCGTCTGCGCCGACAGCGAGCAGACATAGAATTCGCTGAGATTGGCGGCGAGCGCGCGATTCTCCATGCGGCGGCGGCAGATGAAGAGATCACGGTCGACCTCCTCCTCCGCGCGCCCCTGCGGATCGAAGAACAGCACCTGTTCGATCTCAGGACGCGTCGCGATCGCCTTGTCGCCGATCGTGGAGATGTCCACCGGCACCTGGCGCCAGCTGTACAGCACAAAGCCGCTGCGCAGGATTTCGCTCTCCACGATCGTGCGCGCGCGCTCCTGGGCGCCGAAATCGTTGCGCGGCAGGAAAACCTGGCCGACGAAAATCGGCCCCGGCTGCGGCGTGTGCCCGGTGCGCGCGACGACTTCGCGGAAGAAATCCTGCGGCGCGTCGATCAGGATGCCGGCGCCGTCGCCGGTCTTGCCGTCGGCGTCGACGGCGCCGCGGTGCCACACCGATTTCAGCGCCTGGATCGCCATGGTGACGACTTCGCGCCGCGGCTTGCCGTCGATCGCCACGATGAGGCCGACGCCGCAGGCGTCGCGCTCATGCTCGGCGCGATAAAGCCCCTCGCGCTCGAGGCGGGCGCGTTCAGCGATGTAGCGTTCGATCTCAATTGACATTAGTGTTTCCATAGCGCGCGCGGACTTCCGCAGCGGTCAAGCGCGGGGCGTTGTCGACGAAGTCATAATAGGCTGGTTTGGAGTCGACGTAGATGTGTTCGTCGATTTTCTCGAAGCGAGTCTGATCATCGAAGGCGCCCGTCGCAGCATTGATCATGGATTGATCCAGCATACGCCAGAACAGCGCAGCGCCGCACCGCGCGCACACGCCGCGCTCGCCCCAGTCGGAGCTCTTGTACCAGCGCACCGGGCCGTCGATTTCAAAGCCCTCGGCGTACATCGCGGAAATCTGCGCGCCGCCGGCCCATCGCGCGCAATCCCGGCAGTGACAGCATTGCACGGCGACGAGATCGCCTTTCGCCGAAAAGCGCACGTCTCCACACAGGCAGCGTCCGTCAAAGGAATCCGTCATGACCCCGCCTCACTCCGCCGCGATCGCGCTCGACGCCGCGCGCTCCTTCAGGTCCGCATGGATGGCGTCCGCCGCATCGACGCCGTCGCGGATCGCCCACACCACCAGCGAGGCGCCGCGCACGATGTCGCCGGCCGCATAGACGCCCGGCAGGCTGGTCTGCATGGTTTTGACGTTGGTCCGCAGCGTGCCCCAGCGGGTGGTTTTGAGGTCGCTGCGCGCGAAGCGCTCGGGCAAATCCTCCGGCTCGAAGCCGAGCGCGAGGATCACCATGTCCGCCGGGGCGACGAAATCGCCGCCGGGAATCGGTTCGGGCGCGCGTCGCCCGCCGGAATCGGGCGCGCCAAGCCGCATGCGCACGGCGCCCACGCCGGAAAGCTTGCGCGCCGTGCCAAGCAATTCGCGCGGCGCGGCGAGCCATTCGAACACGACGCCTTCCTCTTCCGCATGGCCGACCTCGCGCAGCGAGCCGGGCATGTTCTCCCGGTCGCGCCGATAAAGGCAGGTGACGCTTTTGGCGTCCTGACGCACGGCGGTGCGCACGCAATCCATCGCCGTGTCGCCGCCGCCGATGACGACGACGCGCTTGCCCTTGGCGTTGAGCGCGCCGCTGTCGAACGCCGGCACGGCGTCGCCGAGGCCGACGCGATTGGCGGCGGTGAGGAAATCCATCGCCGGCAGCGCGTGCTTGCTCGGCCCCGGAACATCGCCCAGATCGCGCGCGCGATAGACGCCCGTCGCGATCAGCACTGCATCATGTTGCGCGCGCAGATCGTCGAAGCCCAGATCGACGCCGATTTCGCAATTCAGCTTGAACGCGACGCCGCTGTCGCGCAGATGCCGTTCGCGCCGGGCGACGACGTCCTTCTCCAATTTGAAATTGGGAATGCCGTAAATCAAAAGCCCGCCGACGCGGTCGTAGCGGTCATAGACCGTCACCCGATAGCCGCGCGCGCGCAGCCGGGCGGCCGCCGCAAGACCCGCTGGTCCGGCCCCGATGATCCCGACGCTCTCCGACCGCTCCCGCGGCGGCCGGATCGGGGCGACCCAGCCCTTGGCCCAGGCGGTTTCGGTGAGGAATTTCTCCACCGCGCCGATCGTCACCGTGCCGTGGCCGGATTGTTCGATGACGCAATTGCCCTCGCACAGCCTGTCTTGTGGGCAGATGCGGCCGCACACCTCCGGCATGGCGTTGGTGGCGGCGGAAACCTCATAGGCCTCCTGCAGCCGGCCTTCGGCCGTCAGTCGCAGCCAGTCCGGGATGTTGTTCTGTAAAGGACAGTGAGACTGACAGAACGGCACGCCGCACTGCGAACAGCGCGCTGCTTGCTCCTCCGCCTTACGGAGCAGAAATTCCTTATATATTTCAGAGAAATCCTCGCGCCGCTCCGCCGCCTCGCGCTTTTCGGGCGGCTCGCTGGGCGCCGTCACGAATTTCAGCATACGTTCGGCCATGGCGCAAAGTTCCCGCAAGACGGTTACAAGTTTCCGCCGCTGGTACCCGCGTCGCACCACTGAAACAAGCAAAATCGGCACTATAAGGCAGTATCACTGTCTTTATTCCGCCCCTTTGCCTGCGAACGCGGCGCCGCCTATAGCTCGGCGCGCATATCGGGGGACCGGGATTGGACATCGCGACGCTGGTGAAGGCGGCCCTTCTGGGCGTGCTGCAGGGGCTGACCGAGTTCCTGCCGGTCTCATCGACGGGACATCTGTTGCTCGGCGCGCGGCTGTTGGATTTCGACGATCCGGGCGGGGCCTTCACCGTCATGATCCAGCTCGGCTCGATCCTGGCGGTGATGTGGCTCTATCGCCAGCGCATCCTCGACACGATCACCGGGCTGCCGACCAAGCCCGAGGCGCGGCGCTTCGCGCTGATGCTGTTTCTGGCCTTTCTGCCGGCGGTGGTGATCGGTCTGTTCGCCGCCGATTACGTCAAGAGCGTGCTCTATGAGAGCCTCGGCGTCATCGCCTGGGCGCTGATCATCGGCGGCGCAGCGATGCTGGCCATCGAGCGCTTCGCGCCGACGCCGACCGTACAGGACGCCGCCGAAACGCCGATCTGGCGCGCCGTCGGCGTCGGCTTCATGCAGGCGATCGCGATGATCCCCGGCGTGTCGCGCTCGGGCGCGACGATCTTCGGCGGCCTGCTGCTCGGCCTCAATCGCCGCGCGGCCGCGGAATTCTCGTTCTTCCTGGCGATGCCGACGATGTTCGCCGCATTCATCTATGAATTCCTCGAAGTGCGCGACGAGATCACGCCCGATCGCATCGCGGTGATCGCGGTCGGTTTCGTGGCGGCGTTTCTGTCGGCGCTGGCGGTGGTGAAGCCGTTTTTGGATTTCGTCACGCGCGTGGGCTTCGCGCCCTTCGCGTGGTACCGCATCGCGGCGGGCGCAGCGATCCTGGCGTGGATGCAATACGGCGCGGGGTGAGCGGCTCGCTCGCACCGAGGCTTGCCCCTTACAGCTCGGCCCTCGCCTGCGCGATGGCCGAGCGGGATATGGCGGTCTAAACGGCAGGCGCCTTCGTCTGAAACTGCCCGTAGGGCCGGAAGCGCCACAGATACGTCGGCACGATCGATTCCACCGTCTCCAACTCCGTCACGCCGAGATCGGCGAAGCCGAGCGCGCCGGGGCTCACGACATTGTCGCGCTTCAACAGCTTCGCTTGATCGGCGGTGAGCGGCGGCGCGCCGAGCAGCGGAATTTTGAACAGCGTCTCGAACACGGCGCCCATCGGCTGCGCGACGAAGAACGGGATCGGCGCGAGCGCGCGCGATCGTTGCGTTTCTTGCAAAATATAGCGCAAGAGCTCCTTCATCGTATAGACGCGCGGCCCGCCCAGTTCGAACGTGCGGCCTTGCGCGTCCGGCCGCGTCAGCGCCTGCGCGACGGCCTCGGCCACATCGCCGACGAACACCGGCTGAAAGCGCGTCTTGGCGCCGATCAGGGGCAGCGCCGGCGCCATCGCAGCCATCTCGCCGAAGCGGTTGAAGAAGCCGTCGCCGGGGCCGAACACGATCGACGGGCGCAGGATCACGGCCCCGGGGATCGCGGCCCGCACGGCCGCTTCGGCGGCGGCCTTGGTGCGGGCGTACTTGGACGCGCCTTTCGCATCCGCGCCGATGGCCGAGACATGCACGAAGCGGTCGACGCCGGCGGCCTTGGCGGCCTCCGCGATGCGGCGCGCGCCCTCCGCCTGCACGTCGTCGAAGGTCTGCCGGCCGGACTCATAGAGCAGCCCGATCAGGTTGACGACGGCGTCGGCCCCCTCGAGCGCGCGCGCGATCGACTCCGGAAAGCGCACGTTCGCTTGCATGAGATGTATCTGGCCGACGTCGCCGAGCGGGCGCAGATGCTGCGCCAGATGCGGCCGGCGCGTCGGCACGCGCACCCGCGCGCCTTGCTTGGCCAGCGCGCGCACGACGTGCTCGCCGATGAAGCCCGACCCGCCGAAGACGACGACCAATTGCCCCTGCATGATGCGATCCCTGACCTTCCGGCCCGTGATGGTCCCGCGCGCGCGCGATGTCCATGCGGCGCGGAGCCTCAAACGCGCCGCGATTCAGTGTAGGCTGGCGATCATGGCTCGAAACAAGACGATTCGCGCGCGCGCGCTGCCCGATCCATCGCCGCGCGACCGCGCGCCCCAGGGCGGCGCGGCGACGATCGATGTGGCCTTCGTCGATCTGACGCCGCAGGCGAAACGACCCCGCCGCGCCAAGTCAAAATCCGCCTTCCGTCCCGGTGAGTTCATCGCGATGAGCGCTCTGAGCGCGGCGGCTGTCGTGCTTGGCGCCATGGCGCTCCTCGCACGCTTGGCGATTGCTGCGCCCGGCTGACGGCGCGCATCACTGACCTTACGGCCCGATACCGAGCCACGAGACGAAAAACGCGACCTCGTCGCCCGCGGAGAGGCCGGTCTCGGCCATCGCGACCTGAAAGCGCGGCGACAAGCGCATCGCGGCTGCGCCGACGCCGCGATCCTCAGGCTCTTCGCGCACCACGCCGCACCGTTCAAACCGTCCGTCGGCGGCGACGACGCAGCGCAGCAGCGCGAGGCCGCCGGCGGCCCACGATCCTTCGGGTTGCGCCAACGCATAGTCGGACGCAGATGGCGCTGCGCGCCAGATCACGGCCGCCGTCGCATCGCCGATGTCGGGTCCAAAATCCTCACGACTGTGTTGGCGATAGCTGATCGTCGTCCGCACGACCGCGCCGATTGCGGGGCGTCCGTCGCTCAAAGTTTCCGCGAGTCGAAATGTCGGCGAGATGTCCAGCGCGCCTCGGCCGAATCCCCAACCGGGCGGAAACTCCTGCGACACCCCACAAGCCGCCTTGCCGCCGGCGACGACGCGGCACTCAAGGGCGACACGTCCCTCGAGGCCGTACGCAAGCGCATCGGTGGGATAGGTGCGCACGAAGTCTTCGCCCTGCGGACGTTCGAGCCATTGCGCCCGTCCGTCGCTCGCACTTTCGGGCTGCATCGGTTGCGCCGCCGCGTCCTGCGCCGCGCAGGCAAGCGCAAGCGCAGCCAGCGCTCGCTTCACGACAGCCGCTCCATTTCCGCGTCGGACATTTCGTAATTGGCGTACACCGTCTGCACGTCGTCGAGATCGTCGAGATAGGAGATCAGCTTGACCAGCGATTCCGCCGCGTCGCCCTCGATCGGAATTGTCATCTGCGGGCGCCAGACGAATTTCGCCGCGCTCGCGTCGCCGAAGCGTTTGGCCAGCGCAGACGACACCTCGGCGAGATCATCGGCGGCGCAGGTGACGACGTGTTCGTCGCCCTCGATCTGGCAATCCTCCGCGCCCGCTTCGATCGCGGCTTCCAGCATTGCGGCCTCGTCGGCGACGGCGGCGGGATAGCGCACCTCGCCGACGCGGCTCCAGGCATAGGACACCGAATTGGTCTCGCCGAGATTGCCGCCGTTCTTGGCGAAGGCGGAGCGCACGTCGCCGGCGGTGCGGTTGCGATTGTCGGTCAGGCACTCGACGATCACGCCGACGCCGCCGGGGCCGAAGCCCTCATAGCGGATCTCGACCAGATCCTCGCCCCCGGCGCCCGCGCCGCGATCGATGGCGCGTTGGATATTGTCTTTCGGCATGGATTGGGCGCGCGCCGCCGCAATCGCGCGATACAGACGCGGATTGCCGTTCGGGTCGGGGCCGCCCAGCTTGACCGCCGCCTGGATTTCACGCGCCAGCTTGGTGAAGGCCTGGGCGCGCTTTTTGTCCTGGGCGCCCTTGCGGGGCATGATGTTGGCGAATTTGGAATGGCCGGCCATGGACGGTCCGCTCGGTCTGCTTGCGAAAGGGCGGGCTTGTAGCGCACTCGGCGCGCGCCCGGCAAATCGGCCGGACGTTGCGTCACGCGCCGCATGCGATGAGCCCGCGCTCGGTCAACACGGCGTCGAGACGGACGTCGTGGACCTCCTCCGGCAGCGCATCGACCTCCTGCGCCGCATACGCCAGGCCGATGAAACGCGTCGCCCGATGCGCCCGCAGCGCGGCGAGCGTGCGGTCATAATGGCCCTGCCCGTAGCCGAGCCGCCGCCCGAGCCGATCAAATCCCAGAAGCGGCGCGAGCACGAGGTCCGGCGTCGCCGCGGGAGCGTCGACGGGCGGCTCGAGCACGCCGAAGCCACTCCGCGCTAGCGGATCGCCCGGCGTCCAAAGATGGAAGGCCAAGG
>CAZMRN010000055.1:0-9563 GCA_964568575.1 uncultured Caulobacteraceae bacterium | reverse complement strand
GAGGAGGCGGCCCTGGCCACCGCCGAAGGCGCGCGCGCCGCCTATCAGGCGGGCGTCCAGAGCCTCGCCGACCGCATCCGCGCCGAGCAGCAATTGATCGACGCCCGCACCAGCCGGATCGACGCCGAGGCGGCGCAGGCGAGCGCGGCCGTGCGCGTCTATCGCGCCTTCGGCGGCGGCGCGGTCGCAACGCAGGCGCCGTGACGAAATTCAAACCTGTACATGCGGTAATGCTGGCAGGGGCGCGGGGGGCTTGCTAGGCAGGCCGGGCGTCGGGCGGTCGGGGCTGATGCGGCGGGGGACGGTCCGGGATGACGCAAAAGTACCTGTTCGATTTCTCGCTCGGCGTGGTCAACCGCACCGGCGCCTACATGATCGTGCGCGACGTGCTCGATCAGATGCCGCAATTCTTTTCCGACGTGCGGTTCTGGCGGCTGCTGCAGCGCGACCCCCCGGACGGCCTGGCGCGCAAGCTGCTGGCGCGCGCGATGATGTGGGAGATGCGGCTGCTTGGAGACGGGGAAGCGCTGCAATGGCCGGAAGGGCGCGCCGAGCCGGGGCGGCGACGCGCCTTCTTCGATCCGCTCTATGTGCTGCGTTCCAAGCTCGATCGCGAGGACATCGTGCAATGCCACGACGTGGGGCCTGTGTCGCATCCCGAGCTGTTTCCGAAGGAGGTCGTGCGCTTGTATCGCATGGCCTACGAGAAAATCCGGCGCGTCGGCCCCGGCATGGTGCTGATCTCCGACACCACGCGGCGGGAATTCAGCGCGCTGTTCGGCGAGAATTACCGCTTCATGCAGGTGATCCCGCAATATGTGCGTCTCGGCGTTCTGCAGGGCGAAACCGATCCTGTGCCCGGCGTGTCGGGGCGCTATCTGCTCACGGTCGGCGCGCTGGAGCGGCGCAAGAATTATGAACGCGTGATGAAGGCCTATGCGCAATCGGGCCTGCGTGAGCGCGGCGTGTCCTACGTGTTCTGCGGCGCGCGCGGGCTCGATTCCGTCGCCATCATCGCCCAGGCGCACGCCACGCCGGGCGTGCATTACACCGGCTATGTCAGCGAAAACCAGTTGCGCTGGCTGTACAAGAACGCCGAAGGCTTCGTGCTGCCCAGCCTGTTGGAAGGCTTCGGCCTGCCGACCCTGGAAGCGGCGGCGCGCGGCCTTGTCTCTGTCGTCTCGCAGGGCGGCGTGCAGGAGGAGAGCACAGACGGCGGGGCGGTTCTGGTTGATCCGTTGAGCGTGCAATCCATCGCCGACGGCATGGTGCGTCTCGTCGACATGCCGGCCGCGGAGCGCCAGGCGTTGTTGGATCGCGTGCAGGCCTATGCGCGCAAGCTCAATTACGACGCCTTCATCGAGTGCTGGCGCCTGCTCTTGGAGCGCAACGACCGCTTCCCCGACAGCGACGGCTGGGGCGCGAGCGTGCTCGCGCGCCGCGCCATCTGATCGTTTTCACTTTAAGAAATAATACATCATTGTTGAAAATGTAGGCCTGACGGCGCGTCAGGATAATTTAAGGCGTCTAAGCCATGATCGGCATTCCTGGAGGAACGCTTGCATGGCCCATGCGTCGCACTCGGCGCTCGCCGCCGTCGCCGAGGCGCGACGCCGTGAGGCCCCGACGATCTTTGCGCTGACGGGCCTGGCCGGCGGTCTCGGCGCGTTAGTCGTCGGGCCCTGGTGGGCGCTCGCCTGGACCATCGTCAATTGCGGCCAGCTCGTCATCGGCGAGCGCCTGTATTTGCATTTGTCCCGACGCGAAAGCGCCATGGAGGAGCGGCACTGGCGGCTCTTGGCCCTGTGGGCCTTCGCGACGTCGGTCTGCTATGCGACGCTGCCGCTCGCCTGGTGGCTCAACGGCCATCCCGCGCTCACCGCCGCCGCGATGGCGACATGGCTGTGCGCGGCGCTGAAGGGCATGAGCGATTCTGCCAATCGCCGCATTGTCGCGCTCGCGGACGCTGCGCCCTTCGCGCTCTGCATCGTGCTCGCGCCCTTGTTCAGCTTGGCGACGTCTTGGGCCGATCGCGGCGCGGCGGTCATCGCCATCGCGGCGGCGGCGGGCGGGGTGTTCTACGTGTTTCAGTTCTGGCGGCGCACCCGCGCGATGGACGGCGACATGCGCGCGGCGCTTGCGCAATCGCAGCGCCAGGAATCGCTGGCGCGGCTGTTGTTCGATCAATCGACCGTATCGGCTGCGCTGTTCGACAGGGACATGCGCCTGATCGCGGCGAGCGGCAATTGGCTCGCCTTCTTCCAGACGACGCTGTCGGCCGTGCAGGGCCGCACCTATGACGACATCGCGCCGTGGCAGCCGCACCATTGGCGTGCGGCGTGTCGGCGCGCGCTCGCCGGCGAGACGGTGGTGAACGAAGAAGACGAAGTGTCGACGCCGTTCGGTCGCCACATCGTCGCCTGGGAGGTGCGTCCCTGGCGCGAGCGCGAAGACGCGCCTGTCTCCGGCATTGTTATGTATTCGCGCAACGTCACGGCGGCGGTGATGACGAGGCGCGCAAGCGAGGCGGCCACGGCGCGACTTGAAATCGCCTTGGAGTCCGCGCGCACCTGTGTGTGGGAGTTCGACACCGACACCAGGGCGCTGACCTGGTACGGCGATCCGGTCGCGATCTATGGCCGCGCCATCGTCGTCGACGACATCAGCTTCGTCAAATCGACGATGATCCATCCCGAGGATCTGCCGCGCATGCGTGCGGTTTATGCGCGGATGCAGAAGGAAGAGGGCGGCGTCTACGAATACCGCATTCTGCGGCCGGGCGGCGAAATCGCCTGGATCCATTCCACCGTACGCTTCCTGCGCGACGCCGCCGGGCGCACGGCGCGCGTCGTCGTCGTGGCCAAGGACGTCACCGCGCAAAAGGGCCAGGAGATCGAATTCACCGAGACCATGCGCCGCGCGCAGGCGACGCTGGAGATGCGTCAGGCGCTGATCGCCGCGGCGGTGCAGGCGTGCGGCGATCTGCACTTCGACGTCGACGACGCGGTGGAGGTCTCTACAAGCGCCGTCGACGGCTTCGGCGAGGCGTTCGCGCGCCTGCGCGCTTTGATGGACGAATTCGACCGCCGCGACGCCTCGCTGTTCCGCGCGCTTGAATCGCTGTCCGACGCCCGCCGCGCCGCGGAAACCGCCAACCGCGCAAAGACTCAATTTCTCGCCAACATCACGCACGAATTGCGCACGCCGTTGAACGCCATCATCGGCTATTCGGAATTGCTGCGCGACGAGGCCGAAGCCGAGAGCCGCGAAGGCGCGATCAAGGATCTCGACCGCATCCTCGGCGCCTCGCGCCACCTGTTGACGCTGATCAACGAAATCCTCGACCTGTCGAAGATCGAGGCCGGCCGCATGGAGGTGGAGGAGGGCGACGTCGATCTCGCCGGCGTGCTGAAGGACGCCGTCGCCTTCGTGCGCCCGATGGCGGATAAGCGGCGCAACGCCATCGTCGAGCGCATCGAGAGCGATCTCGGCGTCCTGCGCACGGACGGCTTCAAGCTCAAGCAATGCGTCTTGAACCTATTGTCGAATGCGGCGAAGTTCACGCAGGACGGAACCATCGGCGTGTCCGCGGCGCGCATGCGCATGGCGGGCCGCGATTGGGTGCGCATTTCCGTTTCCGATACCGGCGTCGGCATCAACGCCGACGATGCGCAGCGTCTGTTCGAGGAATTCTCCCAGGCCGACGCCTCGACCATGCGCAAGTTCGGCGGCACCGGGCTTGGCCTGGCGATCACGCGGCGCATCATGCGCCTGTTGGGCGGCGACGTGCACGTCGCCAGCGCGCCGCAGCGCGGCTCGGTGTTCACGCTCCATCTGCCGTTGGGCCCGGACGTGCAGGACGAACCGGTCGATCCGCGTCCGTTCGCGCTGGTCATTGATGCCGATGAGCACGCGCTCAAGACGGCGCATGCGACCCTTACTGCTGCTGGCTTTGCGGTGGAGGGCGCATCCTCGATCGAAGCGGCGCTGAGCCTGGCGCATCGCCGCGCGCCGGCGCTGGCGGTGATCGATCCGGCCGGCGAAGTCGATGCGGCCTTGTGCGCGGCCTATTTCGCCGACGCGCGCGACATGGCCCGCACGCCGATCCTGGCCTGGTCTTCCGGCGGCGCGGCGCACGTTCGCTCCAATGCGTTCTGCACGATCGTGCCGAAATCCGCCGCGCGCGACGTGTTGGCGTCCGCCGCGCTGCGCTTTGCCGCAATTGCGGCCCCGCCCGCTGCGGCGCCGGCGCCTTCACCGGCTGTAAACCATTTGGCGCGAGCGTAACGATCGCGGGCGAGATTGTGCGTCGTGCGTCAGATGCTTCGCTTATGACATTGAATTGAAGGCCCAGGCCTTCTTACGTCACCAAGAGCATCGCTGGTTTCGGCCGCCTGCTCGCCCGCACTTTCCATCTTTCGACGGCGCGCAGCCGAACGCGAAAGGGCCGCCATGGCGGGGGACGACGCTGTTGCGCTGATCGCGATCGTCGCCGCGTTGGCGGCGGCCGGCGCCGTGACCGGCGTCCTGGCGGGGGTGTTCGGCGTCGGCGGCGGTCTTGTCGCGACGCCCGTGCTGTACGAGGCGCTCGGCGCGATGGGCGTGGACGACAGCGTGCGCATGCATCTGTGCGTCGGCACGTCGCTCGCCATCGTCATCCCTACAGCGATCCGATCCTTTCGCACGCATTGGCGCGCCGGCGCGGTCGATCGCGACGTGCTGGCGCTCTGGCTATGGCCCGTGCTGGTCGGCGTCGGCATGGGTGCGCTTGTCGCAGCGTTTGCGGACAGCGGCGCGCTCATCGGCGTGTTCGTGATCGCGTGCGCGTTCGGCGCCGTGCGCTTCGGCGTCGGCGCCGAGGCGTGGCGTCTCGGGGTGGATTTCCCAGGGCGATGGGCGATGCGCGCGATCGGCGCCGGCATCGGCTTCGCTTCGACGCTGATGGGCATCGGCGGCGGCCTGTTCGGCAATCTCGTCTATGCGCTGTTCGGCCAACCGATTCACCGCGGCGTCGCCACGTCATCCGGCCTCGGCGTGATCATCGCGATCCCGGCGGCGGCGGCGTATGTCGTCGTCGGTCTGGCGCGCGGGGAGCATTTGCCGCCGTGGTCGCTCGGCTATGTCTCGCTCATCGGCGTCGTCTGCATGGCGCCGCTCAGCATGGCGCTCGCGCCCTTCGGCGCGCGTCTCGCGCATCGCTTGTCGAAACGCACGCTCGAGCGCCTGTTCGCCGTTTATCTCATCCTCGTCGCAGCGCGCTTTGCGGCGGAATTGCTGTAGCGGGATGACGACATCGCAGCGAACGCCCCCTTCGACCGGCTTCGCCGGCCACTTCCCCCGCAAGCGGGAGAAGAAAGTGCGCTCTTTGCTCCCCCGTTTACGGGGGAGCTGGCCGCGTAGCGGACTGAGGGGGCGCTGCGTCGCTCTTCCATCGACCTGCTAGGCCGCGCTGACGGAGCGCTGCGGCGCATGCAGCGTTAGTTCTTCTGGGTTGGGCTTCAGCGTCGCGGCCCAGTAATCCACTAGCGGCTTGGGCCAATTCTGACTGACGCGGCCGAAGCGGTTCTTGTACCAGCTCGAAACATGCGGCACCCCCCACGCCATGGTCGCGTTCAGCGCATCGATCTCGGCGTTGAAGCGGTCGTGCACGTCGCGGTTGACCTCCAGCGCGGCCGCGCCGGTTTCGGCCAGCAGATCGAGGCAGCCGGCGATGTAGCGCACGCTGCATTCGGAGAAGAAGATGATCGAGCCGTTGACGACGATGTTCGTGTTCGGGCCGTAGATCATGAAGAAGTTCGGAAATCCAGGAACCATCACGCCGAGATAGGCGCGCGCATCGCCGCCCCAATGCGCGCGCAAGGATCGCCCGTCGCGCCCGATCACCTCGAACGTATCGACGAAGTCGCTCGCCTTGAAGCCGGTGCCGTAGATCAGCACATCGGCGTCGTAGTGCGCGCCGCTTTGCGTCTCCAGGCCGGTTTCTGTAATGGCGACGATCGGATCGGTGACCAGCCGCACATTGGGCCGCTTGAGCGCCGCGAGCCAAACGCCGTTGTCGCGCAACGAGCGCTTGGCGCCGAACGGATAGGCGGGGATCACCTTGTCGATCAGATCGGGCCGGTCGACCAATTGCTCCTGAATTTTCTCCACCAGCATCTGGCGCAGCATGGCGTTCGCTTCGCCCACGGCGGTTTGCGGCCCGCTCCAATGCGGATCGCGCTTGACCGCTTCAAGCACGCCATCCGTCATCATCCAGAACAGCCAGAAGCGATACCATTTGTCATAGAAGGGAACATGCTCGACCAGCCATTTCTTTCCCGCGCCGACCGGGTCGTGATAGTTCGGCGTCGGCCCCAGCCAGGGCGGCGTGCGCTGGAACACGATCAAGTCTTTCACCAGAGGCGCAATCTCCGGCACGAACTGAAACGCGCTCGCGCCGGTTCCGATCACCGCGACGCGCTTGTCCTTCAAGTCGATGTCGCTGCGCCAACGCGCCGAATGGAAGGCGGGCCCTGCGAACGTCTCGCGCCCGGGAATGTCGGGAAAGCGCGGCTGGTTGAGCTGGCCCACCGCGCTCACCACCGCATCGGCGATGATGAGGTTCTCTGCGCCGTCGGCGCCGCGAACGCGCACCGCCCACTGCGCCTTCGCCTCGTCGAACCGCGCCTCGACGACCTGTGTGGAAAAGCGGATATGCGGGCGCAGCGCGTGCTTGTCTGCGAAATCCTGGAAATAGCGCAGCAAGACGTCCTGCGTGGAATAGAAATGCGGCCAGCCGTGATTGTCCTCGAAGGAATAGGAATACATGTGGTTCGGCGTATCGACGCGGCAGCCCGGATATTGGTTCTCCAGCCACGTCCCGCCGACATCGGCGTTCTTCTCGATGATCTCGAACGCCACGCCCGCCTGCTGCAGCCGATAGGCCATCAGCAGCCCCGACATGCCGGCGCCGACGATGACGACCTTCATCGCGCGCTTCGCTGCGGCGAGCTTGGGGGCGATCGCGGCGGGCGCGCGCGCGTCTGCGCCGTCGAGCCCCAATTCCTCCATCAGGAACGGCGCATAGCGCTCGGGGATGTCGGCGCCGGCGATGAAATCCATCATGCGGCGCACGAGCGCGAGGCTCGGCGAGTGCAGCGCCGCGCCGGCGCGATGGGCGAGGATCGCAGCCTTCGCCTTGGCGCGGATCTCGGCCTGAACGGCGTCAGGGATGTTGCCCTGACCGTCGCCCCAAAAATCATAGACCGGCCGCCACTCGGGGCGCAGATGCGCAGCGTCGCCTGTGAGATGCACGAGCGAGAGCATTAGCGTGGGGATGTGCGCTTCCGCCAGCGCGGCGTCGAGATCGATCGCGTCCGTCATGCGGCGCTCCTCCTTATGATTTTCGGCAAAATGTGCGCTCAAGCCCGCCGGGTGGCAAGCCGCGACGCGGCGTCAGGCGCCGAAGCGGAAGCGCAGATCGCGCGCGACTTCGCGGGCGGCGTTCATGCCGGGCAGCCCCGACACGCCGCCGCCGGGATGGGCGCCGGCGCCGCACAGATAAAGCCGTCTGATCGGCATGCGGTAATCGCCATGGCCGAGCATCGGGCGCGCAGCCCAAAGCTGATCCAGCGACATGCGCCCGTGCATGATGTCGCCATTGGTCAGCCCGAAGGTGCGTTCGAGATCGAGCGGGGAGAGCACGCTGCGCGCGATGACGCTTGCCTTGAATCCCGGCGACAGCGCATCCACCGTATCGATCACAAGATCGGCGGCCTCTTCGCGCGCCTCGTCCCAGCTGTGGTTCGGCAGGCGCGGGGCGAAGTGCTGGCAGAACAGGCTCGCGACATGCTTGCCCTCCGGCGCAAGCGTGTCGTCGATGGTGGAGGGGATCAACATCTCCACGATCGGCGCGCGCGACCAGCCGGTTGATTTCGCATCGCTGAAGGCGCGGTCCATGTAGGCCAGCGACGGCGCGATGATGATCCCGCTTTGCAGATGCTCGCCGGGCTCGGGTAGGCAGGCAAAGCGCGGCAGGCGGTCGAGCGCGACATTCATGCGCAACGTGGCCGAGCCGCTTTTGAAGCCTGTCATGCGCTCGCGCGTTTCGGCGTCGAGCGCGGCGGGGTCGATCAGCGCTCCGAACAGATGCTGCGGCGTTGCGTTGCAGATCACCGCGCGGGCGTAGACGTCCTTGCCGTCTTCCAGCCGCACGCCGACCGCCATGCCGTCGCTGACATGCACGCGCGCGACGGGGCTGTCGGTGACGATCTCCACGCCGCGCTCGGCGCAGGCCATGGCCATGGCCTGCGTAATCGCGCCCATGCCGCCGATGGCGTGGCCCCAGGCGCCTTTTTCGCCGTTCGCTTCGCCGAAGACATGGTGCAGCAGCACATAAGCCGAGCCGGGGGCGTCGGGCGTGGTGAAATTGCCGACGACGGAGTCGAAGCCGAAGGCCGCCTTGATCGGGTCGCTCTCGAACCAATGGTCGAGAATTTCGGTCGCGCTGCGCGTGAACAAGGTCAGCGCGTCGCGTCTCTGGGCGGGCGAAAGCTTCGCCGCCGCCGCGCCTTGATCGATCATGCGCAGCAGATCGAACGCCTCGCCGCGCAAGCCCGGCGGCGTCTTCACCGCAATGGCGCGCAAGAGATCGGCGACCGCCTCGAGCATGGCGAAATAGGCGGGCAGGCGCTCGGCGTCGCGCGCTGAATATTTCGCGACCTCTGCCTGCGTGCGCGCAAGGCCGCCGCCGACTTTCAAGAAGCGACGTTCGTCCAGCGGCAGGAAATTCGCGATGGGCCGGTTGACCACCCGCAATCCATGCGCAGCGAGGCGCATATCGGCGATGATTTTCGGATTGAGCAGGGAAACTGTGTAGCTGGCGGTCGAATTGCGAAAGCCGGGCGCGAAGGTTTCGGTTACTGCGGCGCCGCCGACGACGCTGCGCCGCTCCACAACGCGCACGCGCAAGCCCGCCTTCGCCAGATAGAACGCGCACACGAGCCCGTTATGGCCCGCGCCGATGATGACGGCGTCATAGGTCTTCATGCCGCGCCCCTCCTTCTCCCACAAGGAGAGAAGGACGATCGCTGAATCGCTTCACGCGCCATAATCGCCAGGTCCTTGCGCAGTGCGATGGAAGGCGAGCTTGTCGGCGTATTCGAGGGGGTCTTTCGGGCGCACGAGCGCGCCGGGCGGCGTATCGGCCCAATCGGCGAGGCGCGTGGCGAAGAAGCGCAGCGCTGCGCCGCGCGCCAGGATCGGCAGCGCGGCGCGCTCCGCCGGCGAAAGCGGGCGCACGGTTTCGTAGCCGGCGATCAGCGCGCGGCCCTTGGTGATGTTGAAGGCGCCGCGCGGCTCGAAGCACCATGCGTTCAGGCACACCGCGAGATCGTAGGCGAGCGCGTCGGTGCAGGCGAAATAGAAATCGATCACGCCGGCGACCCGCTCGCCGAGGAACAGCGCGTTGTCCGGGAACAGATCGGCGTGAATGATTCCGTGCGGCAATGCGTGCGGCCAGGCCTGGAGAACGGCGTCGAGATCGGCGTCGATGTCGGCGGCGAGGCCGGCGCGCAGGCTTTCCG
>CAZMRN010000054.1:0-9622 GCA_964568575.1 uncultured Caulobacteraceae bacterium | reverse complement strand
ATGCGGCCGGCCTCGCCCAGCTCGAGCGGCGGCAGACCCACTGCGGCCAGCGACCAGCCGCCGAGCGGCGGCAGACGGCTCGGCGCCAGCGCCGCCTGGGCGCCGAACGCGATCGTCAGCATCACAAAAAGCGCCAGCGTCCCGCGATTGTTGACGATGGTGTGGAACGCCTGGCGCAGGCGCTTGGGCAGCGCCTTCAGCTCGGCTTTCGCATCCTCGATCCCGCGCGGCATGGGCGGCTCCAAACGTCCCCCAGCATAGGCGCGCCCACGCCGCTCGCGCAATCGTGGGCGCCGGCGCATTGCGTGGGCGGCGCACGTGCGAAAGGATGGCGTGCGCGACAAGGACACAACACGCGCGGGTGGAGACGGGAGAGACGCGATGGCGGTGTTGACGCGCGACTTTGCGCAAACGCGCGGGGCGGGGGCGGCGCTCATCGACGAGGCGGGCGAAACCGGCTGGGCGGCGCTGGACGAGCGCGTGAACCGGCTGGTCAACGGCCTGCGCGACGTCGGGCTGAAGGCCGGCGACGTCATCGCGGTGATCGCCGCGAACCGGCGCGAATGGTTCGAGATCGCCTTCGCCTGCGCGCATGGCGGCTGGACCTATGTGCCGGTGAATTGGCACTTCGTGGCCGACGAACTCGCTTATGTGTTCGCCGATTCCGGCGCGGCGGCGGTGATCGTCGACGCGCGCTATGGCGACGCCGCGGCGGCGGCGTTGCGCGACGCGCGCGGCGCGAACGTCAAAACCGTCATCTGCATCGACGGCGCCGACGGCCCGTTGCGCGGCGAAGCGCGCGCGATCGCTTATGAGGCGCTGGTCGCCGGCGCCGCCGCGAGCGAGCCGGCTGACCAGACCATGGGCGGGCCGATGTTCTACACGTCAGGCACGACGGGGCGGCCGAAAGGCGTGCGCGGTTCGCTGTCCGGCGCAGCCGGCCTGCCGCCCGACATGCTGAAAATGATCGGCGGCAGTTTCGCGACGTTCGTTCCCGTGCCCGGCAAGACCTTGCTGTGCGGCCCGTTCTATCATTCCGCGCAATGGGCGTTCTCGTTCCTGCCGATGGCGGCGGGATCGAGCGTGGTGATGCAGCACAAATTCGACGCCGCCGGCGTGCTCGATCTGATCGACCGCCATGGCGTCACCAATGTGCATCTCGTGCCGACGCAGATGAAGCGATTGCTCGATGCGCCAGAGGATGCGAAGGCGCGGTTTCGCGGCGACAGCCTCGCCATCGCGATCCATGGCGCAGCGCCTTGCCCGCCCAGCGTCAAGCGCGGCCTGATCGACTGGTGGGGCCCGAAGATCACCGAATATTACGGATCCACGGAAGGATCGATCATCTCCATGATCTCCGCCCAGGAATGGCTGGACAAGGGCGGCAGCGTCGGCAAGCCCTTGCCGACGATGGAGGTGTTCGTTCTGGGCGATGACGGCGCAACCCTGCCCGAAGGCCAGGACGGCGCGCTCTATTTCAAAAGCCGGATGGGCAGCGATTTCGTCTACCACAACGATCCGGAAAAAACCGCCGCCGCGCATCGCGAGCCCGGCGTGTTCACCACCGGCGACGTCGGCCGCCTCGACGCCGACGGGTACCTTTGGCTGTCGGACCGCAAGATCGACATGATCATTTCCGGCGGCGTGAACATTTACCCCGCCGAAATCGAAGGCGCGCTCAATGCGCATCCCGCGGTGGAGGATTGCGCCGTGATCGGCGTGCCTGACGACGAATTCGGCGAGAACGTGAAGGCGATCGTGCAGGTGAAAGAGGGCGTCGCCGCCGACGATCGGCTCGCGGCCGACCTCATCGCGCATTGCCGCACGCTGCTGGCCGGTTACAAGGCGCCCAAGAGCGTCGATTTCGTCGCCCATATTCCGCGCACGGGCACGGGAAAGATCCAGAAGAAGCCGCTGCGCGACCCGTATTGGGCCGGCCGCGACCGCAAGATTTGAAGGAGCCCGCCATGTCGCGTTTGCCGCTCGCCGAACCCGAAGCGTTGCCGCCCTATCTGAAGGCCATTCATGACGCGACGCCGGCGGAGAATTGGCTCGGCCGCAATTTCGCGCGCGCGTTCGCGCCCCATCCCGATCTCGTGCAGGCCTATCAGAGCTTCTATTATCCCTGGCACACCGGCGGGGCGGGGCTGTTGGAGCCGAGGCTGAAGGAATTGGTGCGGCTGCGCATCGCCACGCTGAACGGCTGCGTGTTGTGCAAGAGCGTGCGCATGGCGCCGGACGTGGTGCGGGAAGAAGAGGCTGCGCGCGGGGTCGACCGCGCCGAGGAGGCCGATTTCACGCCGCGCGAGCGCGCCGCGATCTGGTTCGCCGAAAAGATGGCGGTCGATCATCATGCGATCGACGACGCGGACGTCGCGCGCATGCGCCAGCATTTCACCGACGCGGAATTCCTCGAACTCGCCATGATGGCGGGCCAATATATCGGCTTCGGCCGCGTGCTGGCGATGCTGCAGCTCGAAGTCGCGGCGTGCCCGATCTGAGGCGCTTTCGATGTGCGGCAAGTTCACCCAGATGGCGACATGGGCGGAGGTGCACGCTTTCTCCCAGCCGCTGACTCTGAAGCCTGAGGACGCGCGCATCACGGTCACGCCGATGCGCTTCGCCAAGGTGCTGCATCTCGATGAAACCGGCGCGCGCCGGCTGTCGCCGATGCGCTGGGGCTTCGCCGATCGCCGTGCGGACAATCCGTCTCGGCCCAAGCATATGCATGCGCGCAGCGAAACCATCGACGAGAAGCCGACCTTCGCGGCGGCGTTCGCTGCGCGGCGCGGCGTGCTGCCGGTCGCGACCTTCAACGAAGGCCTGGAGCTGGCGAGCGGCAAGACGCAGCAATGGACGATCACGCCGCCGGCGCCGCTCGGCATCGCGGTGATCTACGAAGAATGGCGGAAGGACGACGAGACGTTGCTCACCTTCGTAATGGCGACGACCCCGCCCAACGCGCTCATCGCCCCCATCACCGACCGCATGCCCGCGATCCTGGCGTTCGAGGATTGGCCGCTGTGGCTCGGCGAAACCGACGCGCCGCTGGAGGCCGTTAAGGCGTTGCTGGCCACGCACGACGACTCCGGCGCCTGGGCGATGGCGCCGGAGGTCAAACCCGTACGGCGCGCGCAGGGCGGCGGCCAAGACGCGCTGCTCTAAGCCTTGCTCCCAGCGCCCCTCCCGTGCTACCAGCCCGCCTCTTTGGAGCGGCCCGGCGAAACGGCATGCCGAGGCGGCTCATCAAGCGGACGGGGGCTTGCCCCCGCAAAGGAGCAAAAATGCCGAAACTGAAGACCAAGAGCGGCGTTAAAAAGCGCTTCACGCTCACGGCGACGGGCAAGGTGAAGGCCGGCGTCGCCGGCAAGCGCCACCGCCTCATCAGCCACAAGGGCAAATATATCCGCCAGAACCGGGGCACGTCCGTGCTCGCCAAACCCGACGGCGACCGCGTGAAGCTCTGGATCCCCTACGGATTGGATTGACCCATGGCCCGCGCTAAAGGGGGCGTCACCGCGCACGCCCGGCACAAGAAGGTCATCAAGCTCGCCAAGGGCTATCGGGGCCGGCGCAAGAACACGTTCCGCACGGCCAACGCCGCGGTCGAAAAGGCCGCGAAGTACGCCTATCGCGACCGTCGGGTGAAGAAGCGCAATTTCCGCGCTCTCTGGATCCAGCGGATCAACGCGGCCGTCCGGGAAGAGGGGCTGACCTATTCCCGCCTGATCGACGGCCTGGCCAAGGCCGGGGTCGAGGTCGACCGCAAGGTCATGGCCGATCTGGCGATGAACCAGCCGGACGCGTTTAAGGGCTTGGTGGAAAAGGCCCGCGCCGCGCTGGCGTGAATTGTCCGGGTGCGTGTGCTATGGGACGCGGGCCTGGAAGGACTCCGAACGTGGACCTTGTGATCGACAATGCCGAAGCCGAGCGGCTCGCCCAAGAGCTCGCTGGCGTCACCGGTGAAAGCGTGTCCGAGGCGGTGACGCGCGCTCTGGCTGAACGCCTGGCGCGCGAACAAGCCGTGAGGGCGGAGGCCGATCGGCTGGAGGACATTTTCTCCCGCTTCCGCACGACCCTGGATACGCGACCCGTCAGCCCGGAGGAAGCGCTCTGGGCCGGCGGCGATGACGCGGACAGATGATCGTCGTCGATACGTCAGCGTTGATTGCGATGATCTTCGGCGAGGAGGCGGCGCCTGCCTTGCGCCTACGGCTTTCCGCTGAAACGGAGCGCCACATTTCGGCGGTCAGCGTTGTGGAGTTCGGAACCGTGGTCGGTGGCAGACTGACGACTCAGCGCGCCGACGTTCAAGCCCTCGTCTGGCGGATGCTGGCGGATGCGGGGCTTTCCGTTGCCCCCGTCGATGAGGCGCAGGCGCGGCTGGCCCTGGAGGCGCGGGTGCGTTTCGGGCGCGGATTCGGGGCCAAGGCGGGATTGAATTTCGGCGACAGCTTTGCTTATGCGCTAGCGAAAGCACTACAGGCGCCGCTGCTATTTGTCGGCGAGGATTTTCGTCATACCGACATCGCCGCAGCACTGTAACGCCTCCCTAGAGCCCCCCATGGACGCACCCACCACAGACATCCCCGCCCTGGAGCGCGACCTGCTTGCGCGGACGGAGGCGGCGGCCGATGAAGCCGCGCTTGACGCGCTGCGCGTCGAGGCGCTCGGCAAGCAGGGGCTCGTCTCGGGCCTGATGCGCACGCTCGGCGCCATGAGCCCGGACGAGCGCCAGCGCATGGGCCCGCTGCTCAACGGGCTGAAGGATCGCGTCAGCGAAGCGATCACGGTGAAGAAGGCCGCGCTCGCGGAGGCCGCGCTCGAAGCGCAGCTGCGCGCCAACGCCGTCGACGTCACCTTGCCGGCGCCGCGCGCGCCGGTCGGCGCCATCCACCCGATCTCCTGGGTGATGGAGGAGATCGCGGCGATCTTCGGCGACATGGGCTTTTCGCTCGAGGAAGGCCCCGACATCGAAACCGATTTCAACAATTTCACCGCGTTGAACTTCCCGCCGAAGCATCCCGCGCGCGACATGCACGACACGTTCTTCCTGCGCCCGGATGCTTCCGGCGAACGCAAAGTGTTGCGCACGCATACCAGCCCCGTGCAGGTGCGCACGATGCTGAAACAGGCGCCGCCGATCCGCATGATTTGCCAGGGTCGCACCTTCCGGAAGGACAGCGACGCCACGCACACGCCGATGTTCCATCAGGTCGAGGGACTGGTCATCGACAAGACGACGACCATGGCCGATTTGAAGGGCGTGTTGATGGCCTTCATCGCCGCCTATTTCGAGGTCGACGATGTCGAGGTGCGCTTCCGCCCGCATCATTTCCCGTTCACGGAACCATCGGCCGAGATGGACGTGCGCTGCGACCGATCGGGCGGCGCCTTGAAGATCGGCCAGGGCCAGGATTGGCTTGAGATTCTCGGCTGCGGCATGGTGCACCCCAACGTGCTGCGCCAGTGCGGCCTCGATCCCGACGAATGGCAGGGCTACGCCTTCGGCATGGGCGTCGATCGTCTCGCCGGCCTGAAATACGGCATGCCGGATCTGCGCGATTATTTCGCGGGCGATGTGCGCTGGCTGAAGCATTACGGGTTCTCGCCCTATCTGCTGCCGGGCTTAGCGCAGGGGCTGTGAACACAGACTCGATGCTGGCGCCCCCACCCCTCATCCGGCGCTTCGCGCCACCTTCTCCCACAAGGGGAGAAGGACAGGCGTTAGCGCCTTCTCCCCTTGTGGGAGAAGGTGGATCGCCGCGCAGCGGCGAGACGGATGAGGGGTGTGCGCGCAGCGACAACAGAGAAGCATCACAATGAAATTCACGCTCTCCTGGCTCAAGGATCACCTTGAAACCGATGCGTCGCTGCCCGCCATCGTCGAGGCGATGACGATGCTCGGCCTCGAGGTCGAGCATGTCGAAGATCCTTCCGAAAAGCTGAAAGCATTCACCGTCGCGCGCATCGTCGACGCAAATCCGCATCCGAATGCGGACAAGCTGCGCGTCTGCCAGGTCGATACGGTCGATGGGCGCAAGGAAATCGTGTGCGGCGCGCCGAACGCGCGCGCCGGCCTCGTCACCGCCTATGCGCCGATCGGCGCGTATGTGCCGGGAACGGGGATCACGCTGGAGGCGCGCCCGGTGCGCGGCGTGGTGTCGAACGGGATGCTGTGCTCCGGCGCCGAGCTGGAGCTGGACGCAGACGCCGACGGCATCCTGGAGCTCGATCCAAATCTCGCGGTGGGGCTGCCCATCGCGCAGGCGCTGGGGCTGTCCGATCCGGTGATCGATTTCGAGGTGACGCCCAATCGTCCCGATTGGCTGGGCGTGGCGGGCGTGGCGCGCGATCTCGCCGCCGCCGGCCTCGGCAAGCTGAAGACGAAATCGCTCTTGCCCGTTCCGGGGCGCTATCCTTCGCCCATCCGCATCGAAACCGATGCGGCCGCCGGCTGCCCGATCTTCGCAGGACGCGTGATCCGCAATGTCCGGAACGGCCCGTCGCCCGAATGGCTGCAACGCCGGCTGCGCGCCATCGGCTTGCGGCCGCGCAATATTCTTGTCGATATCACGAACTATTTCTGTTTCGACCGCGGCCGGCCGCTGCACGTCTATGATCTCGACAAGCTCGACGGCGCCATCCGCGCGCGCAGCGGCCGCGTCGGCGAAAGCGTCGCCGCGCTCGATGGCAAGACCTATGCGGTCACGCCCGAGATGTGCGTCATCGCCGACGATTCCGGCGTGCTCGGGCTCGGCGGCGTGATCGGCGGCGAAGCCAGCGGCTGCACCGAAGCGACGACGAACGTGCTGATCGAGAGCGCGTATTTCGATCCGCTGCGCATCTTCCAGACCGGCCGCGCGACGGGGATCAATTCCGACGCCAAGTATCGCTTCGAGCGCGGAATTGATCCGGGCTTTGTGATCGGCGGTCTTGAAGCCGCCACGCGCATGGCGCTGGAGCTGTGCGGCGGCCAGCCGTCCGACGTGGTGGTCGCGGGCGAACCGCCGGCGCCGCCTGCCGCGTTCGCGTTCGACCCCGACCGCGTGCGCACGCTCGCGGGCATCGCGGTTCCCGCCGCGAAGGCGCGCGCGATTCTGAAGGCGCTCGGCTGCGATGTTTCCGCGGAGGGCGAAGGATCGAAGCGGTTCCTCGTGCAGCCGCCGTCCTGGCGCGGCGATCTGCAGGGCCCGGCCGATCTCGTGGAGGAGATCGCGCGCATCGTCGGCTACGGGCTGTTGCCGGCAGCGCCTGCGCCGGTCGCTGCAGGCGGGCGCAAGCCGAAAGCGGGCGTCGGCGAAAGCCGGCTGCGCATCGCGCGCCGGACGCTGGCCGCGCACGGCTATCTCGAGGCGGTGACGTGGAGTTTCTGCGCGCGCGATCATGCGCGCGCGTTCGGCGGCGGCGCCGATGCGCTCATGCTCGCCAACCCGATCGCGGCGGATCTCGATTGCATGCGCCCGAGCGCGCTGCCGAATTTGTTGCGCGCAGCCCAAAGGAACGCCGATCGCGGGCTTGGCGATGCGCGCCTGTTCGAGGCCGGCCCCGCCTATCTGCATGACGGCGAGGACGGCCAGATCCGCACCGTCGCTGCGGTGTGGCTGGCCAAGCCGAAGCGGCATTGGCAGGCGCAAGTCCCGCCCGATCTGTTCGCGATGAAGCGGGATTGTTTGCTCCTGCTGCAAGCATTGGGCGCGCCAGTGGACTCGCTCCAGGTCGCCGAGGCGGCCGAGCCCTGGTGGAGCCCGGGCCGCGCGGGATGCTTCAAGCTGGGCAATCGCGCGCTCGCGTGGTTCGGCGACATTCATCCGCGCACCTTGCAGGCGCTGTCGATCGATGGGCCGGCCTTGGCGTTCGAGGCGCATATCGATGCGCTGCCCGCCCCGCGCGCCAAGCCGACGCGCGCCAAGCCGGCGCTGGAGAAGGCCGATCTGATGCCGCTCAGCCGCGATTTCGCGTTCGTGGTGGATGAGCACGTCCGCGCCGCCGATCTGGTGCGCGCGGCGATCGGGGCCGACAAGGCGCTGGTCGCCGATGTCGTGCTGTTCGACGTCTATCGCGGCGCCGGCGTCGCGGCGGGCAAAAAATCGCTGGCGATTGAAGTGACGCTGCAGCCGAAGGATAAGACGCTCGCCGACGCCGACATCGATGCGGCGTCGCAGCGCATCGTTGCAGCCGTGATGAAGGCGACCGGCGGGGCGCTGCGCGGCTGATCGGGGAGGGCGCGGGATGCCGCTGATCAAGCGCAAGCACGCCACGGCGCGGGCTTATGTGCATGACTGGCTGGAGCCCGACGAACCCGGCGGATTGAATTTCTTCAGCGCGCTGATCGTTGCGCTGGTCATCGTCAGCCTGTTTTCGCTCGCCATCGAGACCGAGGCGACGCGACCGGATACGCCGTTGTCGCCGCAGGTGCAGATGGCGGTGGCGGCGGTGAACGCTTTCATCGTCTGGGCCTTCGCGCTCGAGTTCGCGCTGCGCTTCTGGTCGGAAGGCGAAAATCCCGCCCATCGCGGCGTGCGCGGACGGTTGCGCTTTCTCGCCACGCCGCTGGCGATCGCCGATCTTCTCGCGTTCCTGCCGGAATTGATCGTGCTGACGCTCAATCCCGAGGCGCAGGGGCCCTGGCTCGCGGCGCTGCGGGCGCTGCGGCTGTTCCGCCTGTTCAAGCTGGCGCGTTACGTGCCGGCGTTCGGGATCGTTGGCGGGGCGGTGCGGCGGGCCGGGCCGCCGCTCTTGGCGGCGTTGTGCGTCGCGGCGGCGCAGGTCTATGTCGCCGCGCTGATGCTGTATTTCATCGAAGGCGAAAGCAAACCGGAAGCCTTCGGCTCGGTCACGCGCGCGCTGTGGTGGGCGGTGGTGACGCTGACGACCGTCGGCTATGGCGACGTCTATCCCGACACGGTGCTGGGGCGGATCGCCGCCGCCTTCGTGGCGCTCGCCGGCATCGGCATCGTGGCGATGCCCACCGGCATTCTCGCCTCCGCCTTCGCGGAGGAGTTCCGCGAGCGGCACGAGAGGAAGCAAAAGCGCCTCGCCGCCCTTCAGGCCGAAGCGGCGCGCAGCGAGGAGCGCGAGGCGGATTCTTGATGCCCGCCTCTTCTCCCGCAAGGGACAAGAGGAAGTTTCTCAGAACGGCAAATAATTCCGGCGCGGCGAATAGGCGAGATAGCCGAGATTGGCGCCGAGGCGCAGGCCGACGCCGGCGCGCATGGGCGCGAGCGTGATGCCCTCGGCGCGCTGATAATTCACGCCGATCCCGCCGATGAAATAGGCCGATCCTTCGACGCCGGGGAAGCGGCGATAGATCTGGCGCGGGTCGGTCATGCCATAGACCAGGGTGAACACCTTGGCCGCGTTGGCGCCGGTGTCGAAGCCGATCGAGGGGCCCTGCCAGAACACTTTCGGCGCGTCGCCGCTGCGCTGGAAATGCAGGCGGCCTTCGCCATAGCGCAGGCCGACGCCGATCGCGCCTGAGCCCTCAGAGCCTTCGACATAGCCGACGGGTTGGCCGAGATCGCGGAACACCGGGCGCACGGCCTGCGCGACAAGCTCGGCTGCGACGCCGAAAAAGCGGCTGGCGGCGTTGATGATTTCTTCTTCGGAATAGGTCTCGCCG
>CAZMRN010000053.1:5967-9803 GCA_964568575.1 uncultured Caulobacteraceae bacterium | reverse complement strand
TGGATCGAGCGCAGCACCTCAGGCTCGCGCCCGATCAGCGGATCGATCTTGCCGTCCTTCGCCTTCTTGTTGAGGTTCACGCAATAGGCCTGCAGCGCGTCCGAGCCCTGCTTGGCGGGGCGCTCGCCGTCTTCGTTCTCCTGCGCGCCGCGCGGCGGGCGCGGCTGCGATTGGCCGGTGCGCTTCGCCAAGCCGTGCGAGATGTAATTCACAGCGTCATAGCGCGTCATGTCCTGCTCTTGCAGGAAATAGGCGGCGTGGCTTTCGCGTTCGGAGAACAGCGCGACGAGCACGTTGGCGCCCGACACTTCGCGTTGGCCCGAGGAATCGACATGCAGCATGGCGCGCTGCAGCACGCGCTGGAAACCGGCGGTGGGACGCGCCTCCTCCTGATCGCGCGAATCGACGACGAGATTGTCGAGTTCGTCTTCAAGGTAAGAATCGAGGCTCTGGCGCAGCTTGTCGAGATCGACCTTGCACGCCGTCATGACCTGGGCGGCGTCGTCATCGTCGATCAGCGACAGCAGCAAGTGCTCGAGGGTGACGTATTCGTGGCGATGTTCGTTGGCGAGGCTCAGCGCGCGGCGCAACGTCTGTTCCAGCGTTCGGGAGAATGTGGCCACGGGCTATTCCTTTTCCATGGTGCATTGCAGCGGATGTTCGTTGCGGCGGGCGAGGTCGAGCACTTGGGCGACTTTCGTCTCCGCGACCTCGTACGTGAAGACGCCGCACAGGCCGACGCCGTGCTGGTGCACGTGCAGCATGATGCGGGTCGCCTCCTCCCGGGTTTTGCTGAAAAACCGCTCAAGCACGTACACGACGAACTCCATCGGCGTGTAATCGTCGTTCAGCAGCAGCACCCGATAGAGCGACGGTTTTTTGGTTTGCGTACGGCTGCGCGTGGCGACGCCTGCGCCGCCATCCCGTTCGCCGTCGTCCTCCCCGTCACCGTCACGCATTATCGCCAGGCCTTTGGATGCGATCCGGCCCCGCACGCGGCGAGGCGGCTGCGCATCCGGCGATAATCTATGGAGTCACGCCCGGTATGGAAGCCCTTGACGTGAATTGAAGCGCAGCAGGGCCAAGCGCGCACAGGCTTTAATCGGCCGCGACGCGACCGAACAGGAGCCGTCGCATGGCCCGAAACAGGAACAGGCCCACCGCCATCAGCGGCGGCAGCAGCACAAGGCCGGACCCGAACGTGTTGAGAAAGCTCCCCTCCTCGCCGAGCGCGGGGTCGCCGAATCCGCCGGTAAGCCCGACCGCGGCGGCGGCGGTCGCAGCGATCGCGCCGAAGGCGAGGAACTCGCGGTTGAAGAAGGCGCGCGTCGTACGGCCGACCAGCAAAGCCGACAGGTGCGTCAACGCCCGCGCCGCCGCCACCGAGGCCAGCGCGATGCCCAGATAGAGCCCCAACAATTGCGCGCGCGAGGCGACGCTCGCCTCCGCCGACATCTCCCGCCGGCCCTCGGGGGACACGAAGAAGATCGCCCCGACCGCGAGCGCAAGGGCGAGGCACAACAGCCAGAACTTGGCGGTGGTGAGAAACGGCCGCTGCGCCGGGCGCGGCGGACGGATCGCAGACGCCCCGTCTCGCGCGCGCAGGAGCGCTGCGGCGAGCATGTCGAGGCCGGCCTTCGCCGTCGGCCCGCCCCAATCGGCGAGGTCGGCCGTCTGCAATTGGCGAAAGCCCAGCGGCGGCTCGACCGCAGCGACCCGCGCCGGCGTCGCCTTGCCGTGGTCGCGCGCGGCGGCCGCCTCATCGATCAGCTTGGCGTCTTGAACGGACGCCTCGGACCATAGAATGACCACCGCTTTCGCACGCGCCAGACGATCGGCCACGTAGGCGTCGTAACGCTCGCCCGCCGGCACCGCCCGATCGATCGAGGCGTCGACGCCCCGGTTTCGCAGCGCCGCCGCGATGTCGCTGGCGCGCCCCGCGGCGTCTTCGGCGTAGATGAAGAAGAAATCGGCCATCGCGCCTCGCAAGGCTTGGGCCTTAGCAGAGCGGGGGGCGGAATCAAAACGGGCCCGACCATGCGGCCGGGCCCGTCGAACCGTAAGGCCAAGCGCTTAGCGCGGCGCGGCGGTCTGGATGAACTTGCCGGCGGCGGTCATGCGCTCGTTGAGCGGCTTGATCGCATCCTTGCTGAGGCCAGCCATAAGCTCGGCCATCGAGTTCAGCTCGGCGACATAGGCGTCGAACGCGCCCTTGGCGTAAACCGATTGCTTTTCAACGAGCTCTTGGACGCTCTTGACCGTCATGAGCGACTTCGTCGCGGCCATATGGTTTTCCATGGCGGACTTGGAGAACGCCACGGCGCGGGCTGAAATTTGCTCGATGCCCTTCTGCGCGACAGCGGCGGAGGCCATCCAGGCTTCCATGTTTTCGCGGCCGAAGGAGGTCATCTCGGTGACCGCCGCGATCGAGCGGTCAAAGTTTTCGCGCACCGCTTGGGCGCCCGCAGCGGCGTGCTGCTGGAAAGCGTGCTGGGCGTCTTCAACCACGTCAATCGTCTTCGGGGCGGCCTTGCCAGCCATGTGCGACTCCTTCAGGCAATGTGGGCGGCGCGCGCCCGGTTAACCAAAACAACAACCACTGAACTGCGCTCAGCGATGACCGCTTTTTTCATGCTGCAAGTGCGAAGTCAACACCCATTTTGCTGCACCGCAACATTTTTCAAGGGCTCGCCGGCTGCGGCGCTGCGATTGACCGCCGTTAAGGCGCCTGGCGCCTCAAAGCCGCCGCTTTCGGCCGTTCCGTTCGGTATGGCGGCCTCGTTACCAAACCGTGAGTTCAGACCCGGCGAACCCTTGGTTAGCATCGGTAAGGAGTCCGTAAGCGGTGCGGCATAGCGTTTGCCTGGGCGAACCCTTGGCGGACGGATTCAGGACGACGATGACGCGACTTGGCCGAACCATAGGCGCCGCGGCGGGCGCAGCTTTTCTGGCGACGCTCTCGTCGGCGGCATGGGCGGACGACGACCGCTACGCGGCTATCGTGGTCGATGTCGCGACGCACGAAATCCTGCACGCCGATCAGGCCGACGAGCAGCGCTACCCCGCCTCGTTGACCAAGATGATGACGCTCTATCTCGTGTTCGAGGCGCTGGAGCGCGGCGACATCGCGTTGACGGACCGTATCGTCGCCTCGCGCTTCGCGTCGCGCCAGCCGCCGTCGCGCCTGGGCGTGCGCCGCGGCGAAAGCCTGACGGTCGACCAGGCCATCCGGGCGCTCGCGGTCAATTCCGCCAATGACGTCGCGGTCATGGTGGCTGAACGGCTCGCAGGCTCGGAGGCGCGCTTTGCGGCGCGCATGACCGCTCGCGCCCGCGCGCTCGGCATGAACGACACCCGCTTCGCCAACGCCAGCGGCCTGCCGAACCCGAACATCCGCACCACGGCGCGGGACATGGCGACGCTCAGCCTCGCCCTGTTCAACGATTTCCCCCAATACTGGCACTATTTCCAAACGCCGACGAACACTTGGCGTTCCCGGACCGCGCGCAACCACAACCGGCTGCTCGGCTCCGTCACCGGCGTCGACGGCATCAAGACCGGCTACACCCGCGCCTCCGGCTACAATCTCGCCACCTCGGCCGAACGCGACGGGCGCCGCATCATTACGGTCGTTCTCGGCGGCGCCACCGCCGCCTCGCGCGACGCACAGGTCGCCTATCTGGTCGAGAACGCCTATGAGGAGCTCGAACGGCGCCGGTCGCTGCAAGCCAATCCGGATGTAGCGCTCACCGCCCTGCCGACGGTGGCGGTGAACGGCTATCTGACGCCGCGCCCCGAGGGCGGCGCCGCGGTCGCCGTCACGCAAACCTTCAACG
>CAZMRN010000053.1:0-5923 GCA_964568575.1 uncultured Caulobacteraceae bacterium | reverse complement strand
GCCAAGGCGATCTGGCCGACGCCGCGCTCGACGCTGCGGAAGAATCCGCCGCTGCGCCATCGCCGGACTTCAGCACGACCGACGGCGCCGACGAAGAATAGACCGTCAGGAGCGCAAAAGCCGATCGCGCGCGGCGATGAGGCGCGCAGCGTCCTCGGCTGCGCCGCCGCGATCGGGATGGGCGCGCTGCATCTTGGCGCGGAACGCGGCTTTGATTTCGGCGGCGCTTGCGTCGGGACCGACGCCCAGGATGATCCGCGCGTCCTCATCCGTCATCGGCTCGCGGTGCGCCTGTGCGAGAGCCGGCGGGCGGTAGAGCGTCCACGCCCACAAGGCGCCGGCCGCCAAGGCGCCCAGCGCCGCGCCCCACGGCCCGCCGCGCACCGCGATCAGAAGGCACACAAGCGTTACGGCGATGTGGCCGGCGTAGCGCGCCAGCGTCACGCGCTCGGCGCCGACAAGCCGCACGACCGACAGCGCCCCGAATGCGAGCGCAAGGATGATGAGCGCTGGAACCATGCCGCCTTATAGTGCGGCCGTGCGCCTGAGCATATCGCATGCGGCGGCGGCCCTAGAAGCGGAGCGGCTCGCCTTCCAGCCCGGGCAGCTTCAGCGCGATGAACACGTCGCGCAATTCCTGCCGCGCGGCGAGGTGGCCCATCTTCAGATCGCCCTCGCTGCGTTCCGCGTCGAGATCGAGCAGGGTCAATCCTTGCGGAAACAATTCGCGGAACACGACGCGCTCCGACAGGCCGGGCGCAAGGCGAAACCCGATCCGGGTCGACAGCGTCTTCAGCGCATCGCCGACGCGCTGCTTGTTCTTCGCTTCGATGCGGCTGGCGGACGTGCGGTTGCGCATCACGATCCAATCCATCGGGCGGCGCTGCGCCTGGGCCTTCTTCTTCCGGCTGTCCCAGACCATCTCGCTATAGATCGACGGCCGCACGAGATCGGGATTGTTCGGATCGAACGCGCCAAGCAGATCGAAATCGATGAAGCTGTCATTGAGCGGCGTGATCAGCGTGTCGGCGCTGGCGTGCGCCAGGCGCGCCAAATGCGTGTCGCCGCCTGGGCTGTCAATGACGATGAAGTCGCAGGTGTCCGACAGGCGGCGCAGCGCGACGGCGAAGCTGGCGGCGTCTTCGCTGTCGGCGGAATCGCGCTGACGCGCCGCGCTTTCGCGGATCGGCAGCAGCTGCGGCGTCGGCAGCGCAGTGCGGCTGCGCGCGAGATAGGCGGTGCGGTTCTCGATGTAGCGCGACAGCGTGCGCTGTTGCGTATCGAGATCCAGGCACCCCGTGCGCTTGCCCATCCGCAACAAGGCGATCGCGATGTGCATCGCCACGGTGGACTTGCCCGCCCCGCCCTTCTGATTGCCGACGACGACGACATGGGCGAGGCGGTATGCGCCTTCGCCGTGAACATGAACGTCATTTCGCGGCAGAGCGAAGCTCATGCGATGTCCTGCGTGCAGCCGTTAACGCCCACAGCCCCCGTGCGCATGCCCATCATGTGGATAACGTAAAGATGCGCGGTTAAAGCCTGCTTAAGGCGTAATGCATGCGCAATGAAATTGCAGTCATGCAACGCGCGGGGCCGTTAATCTTTTGCCCGTGCGCTGAAGTTCTTCTTGTGTGACGCAATCAAGACAGCGCGTGCATTGCACTGCCTACGACAGCGTCCTCACCAGGCGCCAAGCGCGGTCAATTGGCGGCGCAGATCTTCCGGCAGCGCGCTTGCGCCTTTGACGTCAGTGAGGTCCGCGGGCGCGTCCTTCGGGTCGAGATAGCGCCAGCCTTGAAACGCGCGGCGCGGCTGCGGCGCGGTGCGCACCAGCTTGGCGTCGAGATAGAGGCCGCAGCGCAGGCCGTGCTCGTCGGTCACGTCGTCGATCGCGACGATGCGCTGGCGCACCGTGACGGCGCCCTTGATCACCCAATAGAGCGAGCCGCCGTCCAGCACCTCCGCCGCCCGCTTCGGCCACATGCGCGTGCCGCACACGGGATTGGGGCGTCGCTTCAGGCGGCCGGCGGCGCGCACCTGCTGGGCCTGCCAGGCGGCGAGATCTTCGACGCTGTCGGCGCCGACGCATAATTTGACGATGTGGAGGCTCATGCCGGCGAGGTCGTCCGATTCGCGGCCGCGTCCAATTCCGCGCGCCACGCCGCCTTCACCGCAGCCGAGGTTTTGCGCGAACCGTCCGGGCTCCAGCCCGGCGGGCCGAACAGATAGCCCGCCGCTTCGCGCAGCGATTTGGCGCCGGCGACGTCGCGCGCGATCGCGGCCCATTCATGGAACGCCACGCGCAGCGGATTGAAGGCGCCGAGATTGGCGAGGATGCCGTAGGTCGGCCGCTCCTCCTCCCGCACGAACGTGCCGAACAGACGGTCCCAGATGATCAGCACCCCGGCGTAATTGGCGTCGAGATATTTCGGGTTGGTGGCGTGGTGCACCCGATGATGCGACGGCGTGTTCAACACCCATTCCAGCGGTCCCATGCGCCCGATCAGCTCGGTGTGGATCCAGAATTGGTAGATCAGGCTGAAGGCGGAGAACATCAGCACCATTTCCGGCGGAAAGCCGATCCACACCAGCGGCAGCCAGAATACGAAGCCGCCGGTCAGCGCGCCTGTCCAAGTCTGCCGCAGCGCGGTGGTGAGATTGTAGTGCTGGGAGGTATGGTGGATGACATGGCTCGCCCAGAACCAGCGCCGTTCATGCGCGATGCGGTGGAACCAGTAATAGGCGAGATCCTCGAGCAGAAAGCACGCGACGAGGCTCCACCACGCCCACGGAATGTCGAACAGACGCACCTGGTAGACCGCATAATAGGCCGCCGCGACGATGCCCGCGCCGACAAGGCCGACCGCCTGGTTGCCGAGCCCCATGCTCAGGCTGGTCGCGGAATCGAGCGCCTGATAGCGCCCGCCGCCGCGCGTCTTGATCCAGATCATCTCGATGAGGATCAAGAGCACGAAGCCCGGCACCGCGTAGGTGATGATGAGATCGGGATCAAACGGCGCGGGCATGGCGGACATCTTTGCGCGGTTCTTGAACCATCGCCGTAAGCCAGTCCGGCGTGCGCACGACATGAAGCGTGATCCCGGGAAAGCCGAAATCAGCGACGCCGGCGCGCACAAGCGCCGCGCGCGCGGATGCGCGCGCGGATGCGCACGCGCAGCGCATTCGGGGCCACGATGCGCACGGCGATATGATCGCCCATCGCCTTGGCCAGCGCGAGGCGGCCGTCGGCCAGCGTCGCGATGGCGGCGCGCCCTTCGCGGTCGAACGCCGCATCGACGATGGATGCTGCGCGATCGGTCGCCGCGAGCGCTGCGGCGACATCCGCGCGCGACATCAGCCGCGCCCGCTCGCGAAAACCGAGCAAAGCCGCAATCGCGACCAGCACGGCGACGACCAGCGCCGAACCCGCGAGCACGAGCGCGTCGCTCATGACAGCGGCGCGAGCGCGATCAGCACGCCGCCCTCCTTTACTTGCGCGCCGATCTCGACATGCACGGCCGCGATCACGCCGTCGCGCGGCGCCTTCAATTGATGCTCCATCTTCATCGCTTCGAGCGTCGCCAGCGCGTCGCCCTTGCTCACCGCATCGCCGACGCGCGCGGCAAGCGCCACGATCTTGCCGGGCAGCGGCGCCTTGATCTCGTCGGACGCGGCGATGTCGGCATGCTCACGCGCGGCGCCGACAGGGAGAAATTCGTGCAGCTCGCCCTCGATCAGAACGCCGACTCCATCGCTGCGGCGCATCACCTGCGCGTCACGACTTTGACCGCCAATGACTGCTTCGATCCATCGCCCGCCCCACTGTCTTACGGCGCCGACAGCGTGCGCAGTTCCCTTTACCTCTGCCGTCCACCCGTCGCCCACGCGGGTCAACGCCACGACGATAGCCTCGCCGGCGCGCTCGAGATGCGCTTCGTGACGCGATGGGCCGTTCAGGCGCCACGCATCCGCTTGCGCGAAGGGCCCGCACACGGGTTGATTCATCTGAGCCAGCGCAGCGAATATCGCGGCCTCGACCTCGTATCGCCTGCCGCTCGCCAACGTCTCAAGGTTATCGCCGATGAGGCCGGTGTGAACGCGCCCCTCCAGCATATCCTCATGAACGAGACACTGGATCAGAAAAGCGACGTTCAACGTCACGCCATCGAAGGCCAATCGTCCCAGTTCGACGGCGGCACGCGTGCAGACCGCATGGCGCTCCCCCGGCGACGCAATCGATTGACGGACAATAAACTTCGCGACGAGTGAATCGTAGAAGGGCGAAATCACATCGCCGCCATCGAAGCCTGAATCGATGCGGAACATGTTGTGCGACAGCGACAATGTGCGCAACCGCCCCACGCTCGGGCGAAACCCCTCGCTGGGATCCTCCGCGCAGATGCGCGCCTCGACGGCGTGGCCGGTGAGTGTGATCTGACCCTGCGTCAGCGGCAGCTTTTCACCGGCCGCCACACGCAATTGCCATTCGACAAGATCAACGCCCGTCACCGCCTCCGTCACCGGATGCTCGACCTGCAGGCGCGTGTTCATTTCCATGAACCAGAAGCCGTCTGGCCGCAGCGGCCCGTTTCCGTCGACGATGAACTCCACCGTGCCGGCGTTTTCGTAGTTTACGGCGCGCGCAACCTTCAGCGCCGCCTCCGTCATCGCGACGCGTACCTCCTCCGTCATGCCGGGCGCGGGCGCCTCCTCGATCACTTTTTGCCGGCGGCGCTGCAGCGAGCAATCGCGTTCGAACAGATGCACGAGCCCGCCATGTCTGTCGCCGAACACCTGCACCTCGATGTGGCGCGGGCGCTGAACGAGTTTTTCGATCAGCACCCGCGCATCGCCGAACGCGGCCTGCGCCTCGCGCTGCGCGCTCTGCAATTGCGCGGAAAACTCATCCGCCGTGGTCACCTCGCGGATGCCGCGCCCGCCGCCGCCCGCCACCGCCTTGATCAGCACCGGAAAGCCGATCTGTTTTGCGGCCTTCAACAGCGTCTTTTCGCTCTGGTCGGCGTCCTGATAGCCAGGCAACACCGGCACGCTGGCGGCGATCGCGATGCGCTTGGCTTCGTCCTTGAGCCCCATGGCGCGGATCGAAGCGGGCTTCGGGCCCACCCAGATCAGGCCCGCATCGATCACGGCCTGCGCGAAGTCGGGATTCTCGGAGAGAAAGCCATAGCCCGGATGGATGGCCGCGGCGCCGGTTTCGAGCGCTGCGGCGATGATTTTGTCCCCGCGCAAATAGCTGTCCGCCGCCAGGGCCGGCCCGATATGGACCGCAGCATCCGCCTCGCGCACATGCTTGGCCTTGGCGTCTGCGTCGGAATAGACCGCGATGCAGCGTATGCCCAACGCGCGCGCCGTGCGGAAAATGCGGCAGGCGATTTCGCCGCGATTGGCCACGAGCAGCGAAGCGAACATCAGCCCGTCAATCCCAACAAAACGATCGAAACCAGAAAAACCCCGAGGCTGATCAGGGCGAACATCAGCAAGAACACGATCCGCCACAGCGCCGAGAACCAGCTGAGCGCATAGGCGCCTTTGAGCTGAAAGAACATGTGCGCGGCCGCGGCGAGCGGGCCGGTGAGCGCGCCCACGCCGCCAAGATCGAGCCCGGTCCTCTCGATCAACACGCCGCAGACAAGCAACAGCGACATGAAGGACAGCGAATAGAGCACAAACACCGTGTGGTCGTAGAGCGTCACGCTGCGCTTCCAGAAAAACAGAAGCCACATGAAGGGCAGCGAGATCGGGACCAGCAGGAAAGAGAATTTGTACGCCGTCTGCTGGATGGCGTAGAGCGCCAGATCGGGGTTCTCCAGCTTCTTGAGCACGCGCTTGTTCAGCGTCTCGTTGCCGAGATTGACGGTGACGTCGCCGCGCTGCACCGCATCGCGCAATTCATCCTGCC